>JAISXN010000209.1 GCA_031270525.1 Candidatus Symbiothrix sp.
TCGTTGCTTTATCAATGACCGTGATTTCCTGTATTCGGATCTTTCGCGTGGATGCCCCCGGCGAGGTAGAAACGAATTCTGTTTTTGACGTTCGTTTGGTTGTGGATGATTTACATCCGGGTGGTCAGGGTAGTCATGAACATAACGATTGTTGGGGCTATGTGGGTGTTCAACTTCCTGTTGGCTGGACAATTAATGCGGAAGAACTGGAATATGAATATTACCCTAAACAAGACCGGACGGAGAACGATGGTCACACTAATACCGAATACCATACCGGCACACTTGAGTATGACGCGGGGTATGTAGATTCATGTTTCATGAATGAATACCTGGACGATGGCTATTATTATACGGGTTTCAGTACAATGGAAAAGAAATCCGAATGTATGGACAGTATTGTTATCAAAATTAAAATTCATACCGATGGGCAATTGGGAGATAAATTGCTGACATTTTATATACAGGAAAATGGGGATGAAGATGAATCGTTTGGCGGCAATCCTGTTACAGGGAAACCGCTCTACCCGGTAGATAAATTGCCAACAAGACCTAAACCCGCAGCTCGCACCGACGGTGATAATGGCGAAAACTGCAGGAGCTATGCAGAAATTAAAGTAGTCCAAGGCCAGAGCACCGGTATTCAAACCGTAACCAAAGATGCTTCCTGCAATGTATCGGCATTAGGTAACGGACAACTGCTGGTAACCCTGTCGGACAGCCGGAAGATTGGCGCTACGGCGCTGGTTTACAATATGCGGGGACAAATAGTAACTACCCGGTCATTGATCCGGACAAGTAATCTAATCAGCGGTTTAACTCCGGGAGTTTATGCGGTAGCGGTACAAAAAGACGGTGTTCGTTCGATTAAAAAAGCGATTGTGAAATAAATTGTTTTTTTTTATTCTATTCCCCATTGTTCATTAGGATACGTTCCCATAAATAATTCCAGCGTACCGCCTTTGAGAATCGTAGCATGCTCAATAAAGCAGCGGTTGTAAGTCTTGCCGTTTAGTTTTGCCGACCGGATGTACATGTTTTCGGGTGAATTGTCGTGAGCAATAATTGTGAACGTATTGCCGGAGGCGGGTGTTACATAAGTAACTTTATCAAACACCGGCGAAGTAATTTCATAGCGGGTTTCGCCCGGACAGAACGGATAGATTCCGGTTGCCGACAGCACATACCATGCCGACATCTGTCCGGCGTCTTCGTTTCCGACCAAACCTTCAACGGAATTGAAGTATGCCCGTTTGCAGACGGTGCGCGTCCATTTCTGCGTTAGCCAGGGAGCTTGTATGCGGTTGAAAAGATAAGCCACGTGATGGACGGGTTCGTTGGCATGATTATAATATTTGTTCCACAACATGTTTTCCGGCGCTTTTTCAAAAAAATCATTCAACAGCGTCAATACCGATTCGCGTCCGCCCAGCAGGGAAGTCAGGCCTTTGACGTCTTGCGGCACAAACCATCCCTGCTGGTAAGGATTGGTTTCTATGGAACCAAAATCTTCTTTAATCAACGAGTTATCGTCCCATTTTTCCCAGTCGCCGTTGTCTAAACGGGGACGAAACCAGTTGACCGATGAATCGAAAACATTCCGGTAATAACCGCCTTTTCTCAAAAAGCGCTCGGCGTCGTCCGTTTTTCCCAGCGCTTCGGCTAATTTGCCAAGGCACCAGTCGGCATAAGCATATTCGAGCGTGTTGGAAATACCGAACGGAGGCCCGTAAAAACCTTTGTCGTCCGGATTGCTGAACCGTTCGGACGAGCGGACGGCATAACGATAAGCCTGTTCGACATTGTAGTTGCGGATACCTTTCAAATAGGCGTCCGTCAATACCGGCAATGCGGGATTGCCGATCATACAGCCACTGTAGGAGTTCAAAAATTCCCAGCGTTCGTAGTATTCTTTTCCGCTTTGCCCGGCAAGAGTAATCAACGAATTAAGTTCGTCATTGACCAATTGCGGATTAATCAAAGTCTGCAAGGGAAATTGTGAACGGAACACGTCCCATCCGCTGAAAATGGTGCGTTTGGTGAAACCGTCCGCCGTATAGATGCGTCCATCGCCCCCGACATATCTTCCGTCCGCATCCGTATAAATACGCGGGTCGATCATCGTGTGATACAGGGCGGTATAGAAAATGATTTTATCTTCTTCGTTACGGCTTTCGACCTGCACCCTTGATAAAGCTTCATTCCACTGCATTTCGGCGTCCGAACGGATTTCTTCAAACGTTTTACCGGCGATTTCTTTTTCAAAATTGTTGCGTGCGCCGTCCATATCCACAAAGGAAATGCCGGCTTTCAGCGTAACTTCTTCTTTGGCTTTGGTTTCAAATTCGGTAAAAAATCCGATGTGCTTTCCTTCGCACTTCGTCTGGTTGTAGATGACCTGCGCGCCGGCTATTCGTTTTTGATATTCGTCGCTTTGCACTTCATCGCGCAAACGTAACCAATGATCGGGGATGTCGGCGCTCCAAAATCCGCTTTTTTCCATCGGCTTGCTCAATTCGGCGAAAAAATAGACGGTATAGTTTGCTTTTCCTTCGCCGTTGCCCCAGCCGCCGCCTTCCGGAGGACATTTCATCCATCCGCGGATGTGCGTGTCGTCCACGATTTCGGCATACTGAAGGGTTGACGTTCCGCCTACGCGCCGCGCCAAATCAATTTGAATACGCGACTGTCTGTTTTTGGGGAAAGTAAATTTCAACATTCCGCTATGAGGGGCAGCCGTCGCTTCTACCCGAATATCATAATCGGTTAATTCTACCGTATAATATCCGCAGGAAGCTTTTTCGGATTCTTTGGAATAACCGGAACGGTAACCTTTACGCCCGTTCTCTTTCCCTGCTATGATTTTCAAGGCGCCGGTAGCGGGCATGACTAAAAAGTTTCCCAAATCGCCGTACCAGCCTACGCCGCTCATTTGGGTAAAGGCAAAACCTTCAATGGTTTGATGTTCATAACTGTAGCCTGGACTGTTGTCGCCACCGGTAATGGTATTCGGGCTGACCTGCACCATTCCATAAGGCGTAACGGCTCCCGGAAAGGTTTTTCCCAAACCGTGATACACGCCTGCCGCACCCACGCTGGTACTTGCCCCGACAAACGGATTAACGTACCGGCAAGGCATTTTATTTCTTATTTTTTCTACATCCGTATAGGCGCAGGCCGATAACAAAACGGCAGAAACGAGGATAATGCTTACTTTTTTGCTCATAACGTTATATTTTATTTATAAATTCAATGGTATTACAACCGGATACACGGCGCTGTAATTGGTATAAAACGCCTCTTCGCCTTCATCTTCCGTAACGACGCAGAGGCGGATATAAATTACATTTCCGTTTCCCTGTATAATATTTGCTTTTTCTTTCAATAATTTTTGATTGGCGCCGGTAGACAAATCCAATGCAATGGATTGAAGCCGGTTCAATGCTCCCGATTCGTCCGAAATTCCGGTCGAAACCCGGCCTGAAAAATTAACCGCCTGATTGTCGATGGCCGGCGACACATGCCAGAGCAAGCAATATTGCGTTATGCGATGCCGCACATACGACCGGTTTTTACTTCTTGAGAGCGTGAAATCGACTGTAACAAGCTCTTCGGTTTGTTTCAGGTTTTCAATCCGGATTCGGGCATAAGGCGCCACTTCAATGTCTTTTTTCGTTTGCCCTTGAATATTCAGGTTGAGCGTATCGACAGGGAAGAAATTCCGCTGTTCCAATACCAGCCGGATAGCTCCGTTAAACAGGCGGGAATTTTTAAATGACCCGTCCGTTTGGGCGTAAAAATGCTGTTCGACGGCATTATCCCTGTCCGTTTCGTAAAACCGCAGGCGCAAACCCCAATCGGAGGGCGCCGGCTGCGGTACCGGTCCGCCGGTTTCCGAGTCGATGATTTGCCCGTATAATCCGCCATTGGGCGCTTCGTAGTTGTCGATTTCACAAGCTGTAAAAACGGCGGCGATCAACCCAATTCCTGTTATTTGCATATATTTCTTTATCATCTAATATCCGGGATTTTGAATTAGTTTCTTATTTGAATTGATTTCTTCGGGCTTGAACTTTAAGTAATAATGCCGCTGAAGGAAAATCTTACCGGGTTTTTGCACTTCCAAAGCGCCGGAGGCTTTCGTGAAGACGTATTTCCCGTTTTCATAAACAATCCAGGGGAAAAGCGCTGTCGGATGCAAAGGGGACAACACGCCTGAATGGGGATCGTTGCCCGGAGCGGCTACCCGCCAACGGCGCAGGTCCCAGAAACGATGTCCTTCAAATGCCAGCTCCACCCGCCGTTCGTTCCGGATACGTTCCAAAGTAATTTCGTCCACTGTCAGCAAGCGGATACCGGCGCGTTCCCGCACTTGATTCAGCGCTTCTGCCGCTTTTCTTTTGTTGCCCAATTCCATTTCGGCTTCCGCTTTGTTCAGGTACATTTCTGCCAGACGAAACAGCGGCCAGGTCTGGTCGGATTTATTTTCGGAAAAATCCTGACGGCTTTCGTCATAGAATTTCTTTTGGTAAAAACCGGTATTCGTGGGGTCTGATGTGAGTATAACGCCGTCTTTCCCGCTTAAGGTAATCGAATCTTTTTTGCCCTGCAAAGCCGCTTTATCCATTAGATTGGATGCTGCTTTCCAGGTTTGGGCAGTTTCGGAGTACATGCCCCGGCGGATTTCCACGATTCCGTCTTTGAATTTCGACATCGGCAAATAGACCGATGCAAACAGGCGCGGATCTTTTCCGGCAAACAAATCCAGGGGATGAGTGTATTGGAGTGGAGTGGCGTCTTTTTCAACAGGAAGTTCTCCCGTCGAGCCGTCAATATATTCGTAAGATTCGACAAATTCGAGCGTGGGTGTTTGTCCGCAGCCGTATCCGTTCGCAAAACCGTAAGGCGTTGTCATATAATCAAAGCTGTGTCCCAGTTCAGGCAAATGGTATTCTTTCGCCCAGATATATTCTTCATTGTTTTTGTCCAAAAACAGGCGGTTGTAATTCACGGCTTTGTCCGGATATTGATTGTAAAGATGATAGTATCCCGATTGAATAACCGAATCGGCGGCGGTTGCGGCGGCTTCCCAATATTTTTCCGGTTGAGCGTCAATCCCGACCAAACCGTTTAATTCAGGTTTGCCATATCTGGCAATCGAAGCGGCATAAAGCATCGCTCTTGATTTCAAGGCGTAAGCTGCATAGCGCGATACCCGGTTGCGATTGGCGGCCGACTGTTTTTCCGGTAAAACCGATGCAATGGTATCCGTTTCGGCGGCGATGAAATCCCATATTTCCTGTTCTTTGCTGCGGGGAACTTCCAGCGCTTCCGCGTTTCCCGGCTGATATTCCTGTACTTCTTTGATAAGGGGAACGCCTCCAAAACGTTTGACTAAAAGGAAATAGTGATATGCGCGGATAAAACGGATTTCCGCCTTGATTTGTTCTTTCCGTACATTGTCCATCTCCGAAAGCGCTAATTTCCGTATCATTTCGTTGCAATTGCGTATTTGGTCGTAGGGCCACATATAAAACCAGGTATCGCCGAAAATGACCTGCGTTTTTCCCCCGATTCCAAATTCACCCTGCTGCCGGGAAGGATAAGTTTCGTCGGAAGCCGAACTTAAATTCAACTGCGAATATGCCCAGTAACCCTCAAAATATGAGAAATCTTCGTGATTGATTCGCGCATAAGCGTCTGCTAAAATGGCATTGACGGCTTTTTCATCTTTCCATGCTTCGCTATCGTCAATAAAAGCAGTCAGCTCGACGTCGAAAAAGCCATCACAGGATACAAGCAATATCCCCAAAAACAAAAATATGTATTTTACCTGCTTCATATTAATATTCAAAATTCAATATTCACTCCAAAACCGACGGACTTCATTTGCGGATAATAAATGCCGTAACCGGTTTCTCCTTCCGGATCCACGTATTTCAAATCTTCCCTGCTTAATGTCCATAAATTATAGGTGTTGATATATATCCGCAACTTTTGTATTCCGGCTTTGGCAGTGATTGTGTGCGGCAAAGTATATCCGCAATCAATCGTTTTCAGCCGCAAATAGGCGGTGTTTTTACTCCAAAACGTTGAAGGCGCCTGATTGCCTGCATAGCTTTCCACCCGCAACGGAGGAAAATACCCGGCTATCCATGCGCTGTTCGGATCATTCACATCGGCGCGGCGCCAGCGGTCTTTGTACATGACGTAACCGTTTCCGGTTCCTCCTTGCACGAATGGGTCCCTGTAATTAAACGTATAGGTGTAATTTGCCGCTCCCTGGAAAAAGACCGTCGCATCCAGGTTTTTCCATACGGCAGAGAAATTAAGTCCGAAAAATATTTCGGGGCGGTCACTCCGGCCTATCGGAAGTAAATCCAAATCATTGATCAGTCTGTCTTCATTAACGTCCCGGTATTTAATATCGCCGGGCAAGAGGGTTGTATTTCCCTGTCCGTCCTGAATGGGAGATTGCAGAATTTCCGCATAATTTTGAAACTGCCCCAGGGCTTCGTAACCCCAGGTAATGTTATCCCAACGATACGGATTTTTCGACACGCGACCATTGCTTTCCTGATAGCGGTTCTGCCAATACGTATATTGATTTCCCGCGTCCGGTAATTCCTGGTATTCCCTTTTTTTACGGGCGTAAGAAAAAGAGGCTTTGATGTCAAAATACAGTTCGTTTATTTTTTGCTTGCTGCCCAACACCCATTCCATACCCCGGTCGCTTTCGCTGTTTAGATTTTCGTCCGGCAAAGTGGCTCCGAACGAAGTGGGCAAAGTCAGGTTCCGGGTAAAATACATGCCGGTATGTCGCCTGTAAAATCCGTCCCATTCCGCATAAAATTTGCCGTTCCAAAACGAAGCGTCGATTCCGAGATTCGCTATGCTCACTTTTTCCCAGGTAAGATCGGGATTGATGATTCCCCTGTCGCCGGCAACCAATACCGGATTGTTTTCTCCTTGAATAAAATAGACCGGCAACCCGGAGGCGTCCCGTCCCGGATAGTTATACCCCGACAAAAAATAGATTTCGCTTAACGCTCCGGCTAAGGGAAATTTTCCGTAAGAAGCCCTCAATTTCAGGTTATTGAATATTCCGGTAAGATTTTTGAAGAATTTTTCTTCCGAAATTCTCCAACCGGTGGAAATGCCGGAAGTGAATACCCAGCGGCCGGCTTTGGCAAATTTACTCACGCCGTCTTTCCTGAAACTCAATTCCAGTAAATATTTATTGTCGTACATATAATTAAGATGCCCGATAAAGCCCATATTAGCCGATTGCCGGGAAGCGCCGTCAACCATTCGGTTCTTTTCCGCAGCAGCTAATTCCGAAACCGACGAAACGTTAAATTCTCCGGAAGCCGAGTGTTCGCTATGATTGGAACGGCGAATTTCCCAAAGGAATAATCCGGATACTTTGTACTTTTCAGATTCGTTCCCGTACGAAACGGAATATTGTTGATTGACTATGTCATTTTGTTGAAATTTTTCTCGTTTGCTTGTTGTTTGATTGACCGGATTCGGAACAAATGTGTTTTCCGGCGGACAATAGGTATATTCGGAAAAAGCCTTTTTGAAAATGCTTTGATTATCCGTTTGTTTGTCATAAGCCGCCAAGGCTTTCAGGGATAATCCTTTCACAAACGGGACCTCGTAATTGATAATCAGTTGTCCGTTCACTTCATCGTATTGCTTTCGGTCGCTCCCTACCCTATCGCGATTGAGCAGCGCCACCGGATTAGGCTCGCTTCCCAAGTCGTTATAATACAAGGGATCGTTATTCGCATAAATTGTTTTGTAAGGCAGCGCCATTGCCATATTTTTGAAAATGCTTTGAGAAAAATTATCGCTGCTTCCTCCTCCGGAAACGGTAGCCGGAGCGTCCCTGATTTCCCTCCTTCCGCTAATCTGCATTTCAGCCGTCAAACGCTTGGAAATTTGCATATTCAAATTGGAACGAAAGTTATAGCGTTGAAAATGATCTTTCGTCCTCAGGATTCCGTCCTGGTTCAAATAACCCAAAGAGATAAAATATTTCGTCATTTCGTTTCCGCCTAAAACATTCACATTGTGTTGCTGCATGGGAGCATAATCCTTTAATACCGCTTTTTGCCAGTCGGTATTTTGCGCTTTGGCTATATCGTCCGGAGTGAATGAGGGAGTCTGCCCCAAATGCGCCAGATTGCTCCGCGCTTCATTATAACTGTTCATATAATCCCTGACGTTCATATATTCCGGATAGCGGGTAATGCTCTGGAATGCTCTATTGAAATTGTAACTGACCCTGGGCGGAGTTGCTTCCCCTTTTTTAGTCGTGATAAGCAAAACGCCGTTGGCGCTTTTAAAACCAAACACTGCCGCTGAAGCATCTTTCAAAATAGAGATGGATTCGATTTCGTTGGGATCGATTTGGGAAAAAGGACGCTCTACGCCATCGACAATTGTCAGTATATCATCTCCATATCCTCGGATGTCGATTATACTGCCGTCGTATCCCGGACGTCCGCTTTTTTGTATGCTGCGAAGTCCGGGCAAGTTACCGGCTATACTGTTCGAGAGATCCGCCTGATGCGCCCGTACCAAACGATTCCCTTCTACGGAAGCCATGGAACCGATGACATTCAGCCGCTTGCGAGTTCCGTAACCGATGACCACTACCTCATCAATCCTTTTTTCTTCACTTCTCGTTGCTTCATTTTCAACATTCGTTTTTGCTATGTTTTTTTGGGGAGCCGGAGGCTGTACCTTTTTTGTGTCATCTTCTTTTTCATTCACTTGTTTTTTCAGAATGATGTAGTTTTCCCTAATATTATACGTGATATGCAAAGGCGAAAAAAAACGGGAAAGCGCCACAGCCGGTTTTTCGTTCTTCACTTGCAAAGTAACTATTTGATTGATGTCTAAATCTTCTTTGGAAAAGACTAAAAAGTAGCCTGTCTGTTTTTCGATTTCTTTCAGAATTTCGCTAATCGTTACATTCTCCTTTTGAATGGTAATCAATACATTGGAAGAAAGACGATTTTGAGCGAAAACCGTTAGCGGTAAAACGATCAAAAATAAGCTTGTTTGCTGTATTATTCTTTTCATATCTTTTTCATGGCAAAAAGATTATTTACCGGATATAAATAATTTTATTATCCGGACTGATCCTGTAATCGAATTTGTTGGTCAGGTGAATTACATTGATAATTTTTTCCGCCGAATCGGACGCTTTGAATTTTCCGGTATAAACAATATCCATGGCTTTAGTATTTTGAATAATGAATTTCACATCGTAATACAATTCCAATTTTTTAATAACTTCGGAAAAAGGCTCAGCATCGAAAGTGAGTACGCCTTCTTTCCACGAAGTCATATCCGTACTCTTAAGTTTGTTCTTTTTCAGATGATTGTCTTTCAATACAACCTGTTCGTTCGAAGATAAAGTAACTTTTTCTCCGCTACCGGATTTCGTTACTTCCACCGATCCTTCGACCAGCGTGGTTTCAAACATCGTCATTTCCGAATAGTTAAGCACATTGAATTGAGTGCCTAACACATGCACATCGTAGCGGCTGGTTTCGACAATAAACGGCATACTCTCATTTTTTTCCACATTAAAAAACGCTTCCCCATCCAAATGTACTTTCCGGTATTTGCCGTTATCGAATGATTTCGGAATCCGCAATTTGCTTCGGGAATTTAGCCAGACGGCGCTGCCGTCGGTCAGCGTGATATTTACGCGCTGACCGACAGGAACAACAATCTCGCTATATAAATTATCATCTTTATCGCCCCAATACCGGATGGTAAAGAACGTACAAAGAACGGCTATGACGATTGCTGCGGCATAACGATAAAACGATTGAAGAAGATGACGCCGGCGCACCGACCGGATACCGGCATAAAACTGCTGCAACGCGGCTTCCGCCTCTTCCCGACCGGCGGTATTCGATGGAGAGATCGCCATCAATCCTTTGATATTTTGCAAGTAGATAAAATCGGCTTTTAATTCCTCATCCTTTCCGATTGCGGAAAAAAGCGATCCTTTTTCATTTTCATTCAGTTCTCCGTAAAAATAACGTTTCAATAACTTCTGCATTGGCTTTTTTCTTTGTATATAAGAACGACGGAGATGGCGATTTCCACCAAAAGAACAGGTATTATTTTTTATGCGTTTCTAATGACAAGGCGCAAAAGTTCAAATGAAATTCGGTTTATGTAATAAATAAACGTATCTTTGAAGTACAAAGATACATATTTTCAGTGTATATTCAAATTCTTTTCTAATCTATTAATATTAAGCACGTTAATTAAACTTGGTGGGACGGAAAAATGACTTATTTGTAAATTTTTCGTCAATTTCAACCAAATAATAGCAAATAACCCTAATCTTATGTAGGCAATTATGTAGGTTAATT
>JAISXN010000215.1 GCA_031270525.1 Candidatus Symbiothrix sp.
GTTAACTTGGTAATTTCATCCGTATCGCGGGTCAATGAGGCGTTTAACGCTCCGTACGGCACATTCACCAAGGTATAGCACAGCGATAAAGTAACGTATGTAATATAGGCATACCACAATTGTCCGGAAAAACCGTTCCAGAAAGATAAAATGGCTAAACCCGTCAGCGGAATACCGCCCAAAACCAGATAAGACCGGTATTTACCTATTTTGGGATTGTGCTTATCTACAAAAGCGCCGACAAACGGGTCCCATAATACGTCCACCAGACGGACAATCAGAAACATGAAAGCCGCCGCTGCCGGTTTAATACCGAAAACATTGGTATAAAAGAATAATAAATAGGTAGCTACTGTCTGATAAATAAGGTTTTGCGCTAAATCGCCGGAGCCGAAGCCGATTCGTTGTATCCACGACAACTTGTAAAAACCTTTAGTGTCAATTTCCTTCTGTGCAGTTGAATTTGTATTCATTTTCAAGTATATTTACATAATAGCGCAAAGGTAAACTTTCATTGATAAAAAAAGTTTTAAAAATGTTACAAAGATTATTATTGGTGTAACAAAACATGAACATTGATACAAATTTTGGGGAATAAAAAGGCTGTAATTCAAAATGAAAACTGCGCGAACTTTTATCGCACAAACTTCTGACTAATCAATTTCTTTAACCGCCTCAGAAGAAGTTTCGAAGGTTTTTCATTCAAAAACGACTCAATATGCCGCTTCTTTTTGTCTTCAAAAATATCGTAAATGTCGATGAGGATACCTGTTTCTTCAACATCGCCGAATTCCTCGTTGATGGCAGTTCCGAAAACGCGCATACTGGGTGAAAGGTTCATATAAGCGCTTACCAACGGCGGAATATTGATGTTGTATTTCCGTACTTCGGTGTTTAAGGTTTTGTAATCTTCTTTGTAGGATTTACTGTTGAACAACGCTTCCATTTTTGCATAATCCATCTGGGTTTCCAAAGAATAAACCGGACATACCAACTGATCCGGATCTTTGAAATATTTATTCAGGAAATACAAAATCATATCTCGCGCATCGGAGTTATAAGTATTATACATAGTCATTTTTCCGAAAAAATAACGGATGTTGGAATCAATCACCGACAAAGCGCCTAATCCATCCCACAAATTATCAAGGGCGAATAAGCCTTTGTACCCGTATTTGGATGATTGATAATCCAACGAAACGAAAGAACGTCCCAATTCCACCATATTCGGAACGTATTGTTCGATAAAGCGTTGAGAAAACCGGAAAAGTTCGGCCGTTGCAATATTGTCCGGTTGCCCGTTTTTGTCGAAAGTTAATTCGTTGCCCCACCGGAAGCGGTAACCGCCTAAAATTTCTTCTGCCGAAGGATCCCACACAATCAGTTGCCGGTAAGGAACTTCCATCGTATCAAATTCGTCGATATCCGCTGCTTTTCCGGTCCCGCCGCCATAATAACGGAAAGCGAGTTCGCGTAACCGGCCTACTTCAAGCATTAGATTCGGAGCGGTATGAGCCGAAAATAAATAAATTTCATTTCCCGATTTATTTGTTTTGCGGAATAATTTATCCGCCGTTAATTCGGATTTAAGAATCTCTTTATCTATTTTTGGAATAACTTCTTCCATATTTCAAGAATTTCTATAAGGTATTATAAACAATCTGTTTAACCCAGTCTGCCCATTGTTGCGGACTTTTCGACGAATCAAACGTTTGCCACGGGATGGGTTTCCCGAAGCGTATCGTGAAAGTAGAGCCTTTTGCCTTAAATAATTCACGAGGCAAAAGTAACATTTCTATATTGAACTTGATGCCAAACTTTTTCCGGATATTGGCCAGATTGTAAAACAAATTGGAATTTTTCCCTTCAAAATAAACAGGAACGATATCCCGCTTGTATTCTACCGCTTTGACAATGAACATCTTTTTCCATTCGGGGTCGCAAATTACATGCTTATTTTTACGGGAACACAGGCCGGCCGGGAAAGTAATTATCTGGTCGCCCGAAGCCAAAACTTCATTTAAAATACGGGTAGCCGAACGATTCTGTGCGCCATGTTTGTTAATCGGAACAAAAATCGTTTGAAGCGGTTTCAAAAAATAAAGAATATCATTGACTAAGTATTTGATTTGCCCCTGATAATGATTTCCTAAACAGGATGAAAGACAAACTCCGTCCATTCCGCCCAACGGATGATTGGATGCAAAAATACACTTCGTTTTGATATCCGGAAGATTATTTGCTCCGGTTACTTGCAATTTGATATTAAAATATTCCACTGCGTTGTTCATAAAATCTACTCCCTGAGCGTCTTCATTGTATTTTAGAAACTCGTTCACTCCTTCCTGATTGATAAGTTTAGCCAAACTTTTGACAACAAATCCCGGGATTTTCTTTGCTGTTTTAGGGGCTTTTGTATCAATGATTTCCTGGACATCTATATGAAAAAATTCCGATTCTTCCATAGAATATTTAAAATGATGACAAATGTACAACAATTCTTCGATATTTTTTGATTATAGTGCAAAAATTCGTAATTTTG
>JAISXN010000230.1 GCA_031270525.1 Candidatus Symbiothrix sp.
AGCGACCGGATTCAGAGCCCGAACAAGAATGTTTTTACTTCGATGCAACGGGCAATGGAACGCTTAATCAACGAAACGAAATGGAGCGGCGTTAATCTTGCCTTAAGCGAAAGGATTGAATGTACTTTTTCGCTTACCGTTACCGAACAGACGGACAACAGCTTCAAAGCAGAACTGTTTGTGCAGTCGCGCCGTCCGGTTTACAATGCATCGTATGTGACGTCGACTTTGAATTACCGGGAAAAATTGGAATTTGAATATATGGAGAATAACTCGTTGGAATATACACAAACGTCGGTTGATAATAATTTGGTTGCCATATTGGTTTTTTATTGCAACCTGATTCTGGCTCAGGATTTCGACAGTTTTTCTCCGTTCGGCGGAAGTGTTTTTTACCAGGAAGCTCAAAATATGGCTACACAAGCGCAGTCCAATTCGGGTTGGGCAGGTTGGTCGGCATTCGATAATAACCGTAGCCGGACTTCTATTATCAATGTTTTTACGTCCGAATCCGTAAAGCCGTACCGTGATTTCTGGTACACATACCACCGGAAAGGTCTCGACGAAATGGCGGCTAATCCCGACCGGGGACGTACTACCATTCTCAATGCCTTACCGGTCTTGAAAGAGATACGCGACCTGCGCAATTCCGAGATATTACTTCAAATGTTTGCCGATTGTAAATTGGACGAACTCGTGTCTATTGCAAGCACTGCTACTGCCGAAGAAAAAAAGAACACTTACGATTTGCTGCGGGCAGTTTTCCCTGCATCTTCTAATGCGCTGGAACCCTTAAGAAAATGAACCATTGACCCATGCTGCAATCATTAACCATTCACAATTACGCGCTTATTTCCGAATTGGAAATTGAATTCCCCGGTGGATTTTCTGTGATTACCGGCGAAACAGGCGCTGGAAAATCTATTATTCTGGGCGCTTTATCGTTGATTTTAGGTCAGCGGGCAGACGCCAAATCTATCAGACAAAATGCTGATAAATGTTTGATTGAAGGTGTTTTCAATATTTCTTCCTACCAATTGGAATCCTTTTTCAAGGAAAAAGATTTGGAATACGATTCGCAATCCTGCATTTTACGACGTGAAATTTGGGCGTCGGGGAAGTCGCGGGCGTTTATAAACGACAGCCCGGCCGGCTTGAACGATTTGAAAGAATTAGGCGCTTTTTTGATTGACATCCATTCCCAGCATCAGAATTTACTTTTGGCCGACAACCATTTCCAATTGCAGGTTTTGGACGTTTTAGCCCAAAATAAAGATTTGAAAAACGAATACCAATCCGCTTACAAAAAACAGGTTTCCATCAACAAACAACTCAATACCTTGAAGGAAAAAATCGGACGGCAGCAGGCGGAAGAAGATTATATCCGGTTTCAGTTCAAGCAATTGGAAGAAGCTCGTTTGCAAGCGGGAGAACAAACGGCTTTGGAAGAGGAACAGGAAACTTTGTCACACATGGAGGAAATCAAATCGGGACTTTATCGCATCGGGCAACTACTTTCGTCCGATGAAAACGGCGTTCTTTCCGCTTTAAAGGAGTCTTTGAATACAGCGCAATCTCTGCAAAAGATTTATACGCCTTCGGAAGAAATTGCCGGAAGGCTTCGCAACGCTTACTTGGATTTGAAGGATTTGGCGCCGGAAATAGACGTCAGGCAGGAAAACCTGGAATTTAAACCGGAAAGGTTGCAGGAAGTCGGCGAGCGCCTCGACTTGATTTATTCTTTGCAACACAAGCATCATTTGGATTCTGTTGAAGAATTGATAGCTTTGCGTGACCGGTTGGGCAATCAAATCAGGGAAATCGACTACTCGGAAGAAGAATTGGAGAATCTGGAAAAAGAATTGTCGGAAGCTCATACGCAAGTATTGAAAATTGCAGCAGTTCTTTCGAAATCGCGGAAAAAAGCCGCCGGACAGTTGGAAAAACAATTGGTTGAAAAAGTCAGTGTCCTGGGAATGCCTCACATGCGCTTTTCGGCTGAATTGTCGCCCAAGTCCCTTGATGCCAACGGTTCGGATGACGTCGCCTATTTGTTTTCGGCCAATAAGAACGGCGAACTCAAACCGGTTGCCCAAACGGCTTCGGGCGGGGAAATTTCACGCTTAATGCTGGGAATCAAAGCGTTAATTGCCGGAGCAATGGCTCTTCCAAGCGTCATTTTTGATGAAATAGATACAGGCGTTTCGGGTGAAATCGCCGACAAAATGGGAGGTATTATGCACCAGATGGGAAAGATGATGCAGGTGATTGCCATCACACATTTGCCACAGATTGCTGCCAAAGGGGAATCCCAATTTCTGGTTTATAAAGACGAAAATGAGGAATCGGCAGAGACGCAAATCCGTCGTTTGTCAGAGGCGGAACGGGTTCGTGAAATCGCTCAGATGTTGAGCGGCGCTACATTGACGGGGGCTGCGATTGAAAATGCAAAGGTACTTTTGAATAATAAGTAAATAATATGAACGCGAATTACGCAAATCGGAAAAAAGCAAGCAAAATGAAAGAGACTGAAATGATTTTCGGCACAAGAGCCGTAACCGAGGCGATTCAAGCCGGGAAAGAAATAGATAAAATATTGATGAAACGCGATTTGCAAAGCGATTTGTCGCGTGAACTTTTCAACATCGTCCGTGAAACACGGATTCCCATTCAAAGAGTTCCCCAGGAAAAATTAGACCGTTTGACCCGCAAAAACCATCAGGGAGTTATCGCTTTTATTTCGGCTGTGACATACCGGCAATTGGAAGATATTGTGCCGTTTTTGTACGAAGAAGGGAAAAATCCTTTGATTGTATTATTGGACGGTGTGACAGACGTCCGCAATTTCGGCGCCATCGCCCGGACTTGCGAATGTGCCGGCGTCGATGCTATTGTCATTCCCAGCCACAACAGTGTATCTGTCAGCGCCGATGCTGTAAAAACCTCAGCCGGAGCGCTTTTGAGTATTCCTGTTTGCAAAGAAACAAGCATCACCGAAGCCATTCGTTTCCTGAAAAACAGCGGTTATAAAGTCGTTGCCGCAACGGAAAAAGCGTCAATGCATTACACCTCGGCCGATTATGCAAATCCTACCGCCATCGTGATGGGTGGCGAGGACTACGGTATTTCGTCCGATAACCTTCGGATTTGTGATGAAATGGTGAAAATACCGGTTTTAGGAAAGATTGCTTCTTTGAATGTTTCGGCGGCGGCGGCAGTGTTGTTGTATGAAGTGCTGAAGCAGCGAAATATATGCTAAGGGATTCAGTTAGAAAACCACAACAATCCCTCAACTTCGTCCACAACAATTGCCTTTCCGTGATTGATTTTCCCCGCTAAAATATCTTTCGACAACGGATTTAACACCTGCCGCTGAATCACCCGTTTGACAGGACGAGCGCCATATTGCGGGTCGAAACCTTCTTCGGCAATCAAATCAATCGCCGTTTGGGTAAATTGTAATTCGACGCCGTTTTCAGCCAGTTGCTTTTTCACAACATTCAGTTGCAATTCCACAATCGCCTTGATTTCCGATTCGTCCAGGGGCGTAAACATAATCGTTTCGTCAATCCGGTTCAGAAATTCGGGACGAATGGTTTTTTTTAGCAAATCCAAGACTTCGTTTTTAGTTCTTTCCATGATTTTTTCTTTCTCGATTTGCGATTTGCCCTGCGCCTGTTCGATATTTTCACGAATAATCTGCGAACCCATATTGGAAGTCATAATGATAATCGTGTTCTTAAAATTAGCGGTACGGCCTTTGTTATCGGTCAAACGTCCATCGTCAAGTACTTGTAACAAAACGTTAAAGACGTCGGGATGCGCTTTTTCGATTTCGTCGAACAAGACCACCGAATAAGGTTTGCGGCGTACAGCTTCGGTCAATTGCCCGCCTTCGTCATAACCCACATAGCCCGGAGGCGAACCGATTAAACGGGTAACCGTAAATTTTTCCTGGTATTCGCTCATATCAATCCGGGTCATCATATTTTCGTCGTCGAACAAATATTCGGCCAAAGCCTTTGCCAGTTCGGTTTTTCCCACGCCGGTCGTTCCGAGGAAAATAAACGAACCAATCGGACGCTTGGGGTCTTGCAATCCGGCGCGGCTTCGGCGAATGGCGTCGGAAACGGCGGTAATGGCTTCTTCCTGTCCTACGACCCGTTTGTGGAGTTCTTCTTCGAGGTGCAACAATTTGTCCGATTCGCTTTGCAGCATCCGTCCGACGGGGATTCCCGTCCAGCGGGAAACTACGTCGGCAATGTCGTCCGTATCTACTTCTTCTTTAATCATGGCGCTGCCGCCTTGCATCGCACTTAAATCCTGCTGGAATTTTCCGATTTCCTCTTCCTTTTGCCGCAACAAACCATAACGGATTTCGGCTACTTTTCCGTAATCGCCTGCACGTTCGGCTTTTTCCGCCTGATATTTCAAGTCTTCAATGTCAATCTTATTCTGTTGGATTTTGTTAATGATTTCACGTTCCGATTCCCATTTGGCTTTCAAACGCGCTTCTTCTTCCCGTAAATCGGCGATTTCTTTGTTCAGCGTTTCCAATTTATTGCCGGCATTTTCACGTTTAATCGCTTCCCGTTCAATCTCTAACTGCGTAATTTTCCGGGTGATTTCGTCCAAAGCTTCGGGAACGGAATCGACTTGCATCCGCAGGCGGGCAGCAGCTTCATCCATTAAATCAATGGCCTTGTCGGGTAAATACCGGTCGGAAATGTAGCGGGTCGAAAGCTGTACGGCTGCAATAATCGCATCGTCTTTGATACGGATTTTATGGTGATTTTCGTATTTCTCCTTCAATCCGCGGAGAATGGAAATTGCATCCACTTCGCTCGGCTCGTCAATCATAACCTGTTGGAAACGACGTTCCAAAGCTTTATCCTTTTCGAAATATTTTTGATATTCGTTCAAAGTGGTTGCACCGATAGCGCGCAGTTCGCCGCGTGCCAAAGCCGGTTTCAGGATATTGGCGGCGTCCATAGCGCCTTCGCCTCCTCCCGCGCCGACCAAAGTGTGAATTTCGTCGATAAAAAGAATGATTTCGCCATCCGAACCAATTACTTCATTGATAACCGATTTCAATCGTTCTTCAAATTCCCCTTTGTATTTGGCGCCGGCAATCAGGGCGCCCATATCCAGAGAAAAGATTTGTTTGGATTTCAAGTTTTCGGGCACATCGCCACGGACAATCCGATGCGCCAAACCTTCGGCAATCGCGGTTTTACCGACGCCCGGTTCGCCAATCAGTATCGGATTGTTCTTCGTCCGGCGGCTCAATATTTGTAAGACGCGGCGGATTTCCTCATCCCGTCCGATGACAGGGTCTAATTTTCCGGAACGCGCCCTTTCATTCAGGTTAATTGCATATTTGGACAGAGATTGATAGGTATCTTCCGCCGATTGACTCGTTACCGGATTTCCTTTTCGCAATTCCCGTATAGCCGCCGTTAAATCCTTTTCGGTGACTCCGGCATCTTTCAGCATCGTTGAAACGGCGCTTTTTTCCTGAAACAGAGCCAGAATAATCGGTTCGACGGAAACATATTGGTCGCCCGTTTTCGAGCTGATATCTATTGCTTTCTGTAAGACAGCGTTGGTTTCGCGACTTAAAAAAGGTTCGCCGCCGGAAACTTTCGGGAAAGAATCTATTTCCTTATCCAAAATAGCCGTAAACTGACGTGAATTGACGCTCATTTTTTGAAACAGAAAATTTGTGATGCTTTCCGCTTCTTCCAGAATGGCTTTCATCAAGTGGACAGGTTCAATGGCTTGCTGGTTTTTGCTGCGTGTCAGGTCAATACTTTTCTGAACGACGCTCTGCGCTTTGATAGTAAAATTGTTGAAATTCATATATCTACTGTTTTCCTTTATTCCTGCAAAAGACTTGCCATGGAAGAATATACTGACAAAATGACATAGATATGGGTAAACCCATTATTTTCACCTTGGAGTGAACGCATAGAGACATCTGCTGAAACCGCCTTAAAACATTTAACAACTCTGTCTGTCACTGTATAGGTGACGGACCTTTCAAGTCGTCATTATCAATTCGCCACAAAGGTATAAAAACTTAACTGATTGATTAATATCTAATTGAATGATTTTTCACCTGTCCGGTGAGCTTGCCGAACCGTCAATTTGCAAGGGCAAATTTCCGTTAAAATCGAGCGTAACCCATTGATTATAAACGGAACTCAGCAATGTTTAGCAAGTAAGTCCGTTTCTAAAGCTCTATAAGTATCTTAAGTTCAATCTCTTAAACCACTTCTTCTCAAAATCCTTCTGCCAATTTTAACAATTAGTAAAACATTTTGTAAACATTGCCATCTTTAACCGCTTAATTTTCAAAGCGTTACCACGAGTGTCCGTCACCTATACAGTGACAGACACTTGAAACACAAAAAATGATTGAGTATGTTTTTGTAATTTAGACAATTACGAGGATTTTGACTGAATGTAAACAAATGTTAAAGAAAAAATTGAAAAATTTGAAGAAAAGATGAAAAAAGTACTTTTTTTGATGACTTTGCCGTTCCTGCTATTGGGAACGGCAAGCGTAAGCGCACAAGTAAGGATTGGCGGAAGCGGTACTCCGCATGATGCCGCCGTCCTGGATTTAAATGTAAATGATGATGCAACGCCTTCCGAAAACCGGGGAGGTTTGGCTTTGCCTCGCGTAGAACTAACGGCAAACAATATGCAATTGAACGGCGCCGCTCCTGTTAATGGTATGCTGGTATATCATACCGGCAGTTCTTTGGATGGTGCTGGTGTATATATCTGGATGACGGATAAATGGGTGAAGGCTTCGACCGGGTATACCGGTTCAACTTCAATTGCACTGGACGATGGGAGCTTTCAGCGGGAAGAACTGACCGGAGATGTGACTGCTGAAAAAAATAGCAATGAGACTATAATTGCAAATGATGCTGTGACTTCGGAGAAAATCAAAAACGGTGAGGTTACTCAAGTCGACTTGTCTGATAACAGCGTGACTTCATCCAAAATTGTGGATAGCACGATTATCGGACTTGATATAGCGGCTTATGCAATTGAGGAGGTGCATTTGGCTGATGGTGCCGTAACCGCTCGCGCGCTAAATGCAATGGGTGCTCAGCCAGGCGATCAGCTGGTCTTTGACGGCACTATTTGGACACCGTCCACTGCATCCAGAGTCACTGGTGATACTATCATTAGAGTTACACGAGAAGATGGCGAATATTTCCCGTACAACATGGGTCCTTACAAGGTTATAGGGTGTAATGACGGCTCGGCCGGGAAAGTGTGGATGGCGCCGACAGGGCCGTTTCTCAGCAGTGCAGGGGAACCGGTCTGGGATGCACGGGGAAGGTTGGACCATGCTACTATGCCTGGCAAAACGGTATGCGGGTGGGCCAAGAGTTGTGTATGCTTTTATCAACTTTTGACCCGATAAAACTATCAGACTCTATAAATAATTATATACTTTAGTCTATCCGGGCCCCGGTTAGAAGAATCAATATGTCTATAATTGACCAGAGTAGTACTTCACGACCCTAAACAATCGTTCGGAAGGTATCCGTTTTATTTACCGGCAAAAAAGACGCAATGAGGATTCAGGAATGATTCTCATTGCGTTTTTTTAATGTTAGCAAACCATCAAGAATTAACCGGAATTTGCGAAATTTGGGCTGAATCTTTTTTTGAGGTGCTATTGCCTTTTTCAATTGCCGTCGGTTTAAACCGACGGCAAAAGGGTTGTCCTGAAAGGACATTATTTTCATAACCGCAGGTCATCGACCTGCGGAGAGAG
>JAISXN010000002.1 GCA_031270525.1 Candidatus Symbiothrix sp.
CGTGAAACACTTTAGGCGTTTACACGCTTTCCAGGCGTGCCTCTTCAACCACTCGAGCACCTTTCCTTATCGCAAAAGTGGGGCAAAGGTAGAAATAAATTGCGGATTTGCAAAATGAATAGTAAGGTTTTTTAAATCACCTGCATGTGATTCAAAAATTTCATATATCTTTGTAACATGATTTCAAAATGAAATGAAAAATTGGATTGAAATATTTGAAAAGTACCGGCAAAAAGTGAATAAATACTGGATTGCCGTCATTATTTTTATGTTTCTCACTTTTTTTGTGGGAGACAGTACAATCTTGAAACGGATTTCTTACAACCGGCAAATCAAACAGTTGGAGAGCGACATTGAATATCATACCAAAGAAAAAGAAAAAAACCTGGAAAAACTGAACGCAATAAAAAGCAGCGAAGAGAGTTTGGAAAAATATGCACGCGAACAGTATTTGATGACAAAACCGGACGAAGAACTTTTTATAATTTCGGAATAAATGGCTAACAAATTCAAAACGTATCTTTTTTATATCTGCGCGATTCTCCTTGCAGTTTCGGCAGCTTTGTATATCACTGATAATAAATACATTCCATATATATACGCCGTTTCGGGGGCAGGCGTTGCCGTCGCTTACCTGACTAATCCTTACCGCGGAGATAATTTTCGCCTGAAAAGACTGAATATCCAACAAGCGATTGCCGCCATTCTATTGCCTGTATCTTCTTACCTCATGTTTCAGAAAAGAAACGAATGGTTTGCCACCTTGTTTATTTCTGCGATTTTACAATTATATGTAGTAATCATCAGGAAGCGAGAAGAAAAGTAATGGAAAAAATAGTCAGCGCTCAAAATAGCCGTATAAAAAACATACAAAAATTAAGCGCTAAATCGAAAGAAAGGAAAACCCAAGGGCTTTTTGTCATCGAAGGCGCACGCGAAATCAGCTTAGCTTTGTCCGGTTCTTATCGTTTTGACTCCGTATTTTATTGTCCCGAATTATTTGCAGAAACAGGCTATCCCGAAGTGCTTCAATCCATTCATCCGAAAATTATCTACGAAGTATCGGCAGCCGTTTTTGAAAAAATAGCTTACCGCGAAGGCTCCGACGGTATTTTAGCCATAGCAAAATCGAAAGACCATCGTTTATCTTCACTGAATTTACCGGAAAATCCATTTATCATTGTCCTCGAATCGGTTGAAAAACCGGGAAATTCAGGCGCAATTCTCCGCACTGCCGACGCAGCGGGCGTGGACGCTCTCATCGTTTGCGATCCGTTGACGGATGTTTACAATCCGAATACAATTCGTTCCGGCCTTGGCTGTATTTTTACCGTACCTGTCGCTGTTTCGGAAAACGCCGAGACTTTGTCTTTCCTGAAAAACAAAGGCATACGAATTTTTGCCGCCGAATTACAAGCTTCCCAATGGTATCAGGATACTGATTTCAGAGGCCCGGCGGCTATTGTCATGGGAACGGAAGCCGAAGGCTTGTCGCCGTTTTGGCTAAAAAATGCCGATGCAAGGATAAAAATCCCGATGCGGGGTAAAATCGATTCGCTCAATGTTTCGGTAGCGACGGCGGTGATTACTTTTGAAGCCATGAGGCAGCGAGGGTTTTGAACAAATGCACCCCTACCCTATCACTGTTAAAACATAATTTTCATGAACAAAATAATGTATCAAAAACATGCATTGCTTTTCCGTTCGCGTTTCATAAGCCTCAAAACTTCCCCACACCCCAATAACCGGTTCAAAAGGCAAAATATGTATTTTCGATTGATAATCAACATCTTCCGCATCCAATATTTTGAAAATGGATTCTTTGGCCGACCAATGCAGCAACAGATGAACAATTTCTTTACCGGAAGAAATGGCTTTGGCTTCTTCTCTGCTGAGAAACCGCTCTTTTATCTTTAGTACGCGCGGGGAAATCATTTCAATATCAATAGCAACTTCTTTTTCTTCATTGAGAATCATCGCTACATACCCCGATAAATTGTCATCACGAACCCCTTTATAATTGGTGTGACTGATACTTACATGATATGAACGGTCTGTTAAATAAGGCTTTCTGTTGGATTGATAGGCAATTTCTTTCTCTTCGCCCGACAAAGTTTTCAATAAAGTCCGAACCGTCAGCCATTCGCATTTCCGTTTTTCAGTCATTTTTTCAATAACCGGAAGGTAGCGGTCTTTATGTTCCATTTGAGACAAAAGCGTTTCGGAATCCTTGTTTATCAGTGCGATACCGATTTTACTGCGGCTTATAAAAAAGGTCCAAATATCTAATTTATCTCTTCTGTTCAGAAATTCCATAAACAATTTTTTGTATTTATTAAAACTCACCGTGCACGCAAAATTACAGATTTTTTTTAACTTTGTATGCTCATTCGTAAAATTAATATCAATTATGGAACATATATCCCCTCTAATTCAAGAGCTTACACTGATTTTGGTAACTGCGGGAACGGTCGCGCTCATATTCAAACGGTTGAAACAACCGATAGTATTGGCATATATTGTAGCCGGAATTATTCTGTCGTTTTTTATTACGGAGGATAATCCCGAATACAAAAACATCGAAACATGGGCGGAAATCGGGATTATTTTCCTCTTGTTCGGTTTAGGTTTGGAATTTAGTTTCAAAAAGTTAATGAAAGTAGGCGCCACAGCGGTCATTGCCACTTCATTCATCGTAATTTGCATGATTGCAGTGGGTTATTTTCTCGGTTTATGTTTCGGCTGGTCGCACATGGCGAGTTTATTTCTGGGAGCAATGCTCTGTATTTCCTCGACAATGATTATCATTAAAGTGTTTGAAGACCTGCACTATACCAAAAAGAATTTTGCGGGAATCGTACTGGGGGTCTTGATAATGGAAGATTTGGTTGCCGTACTTCTGATGGTTTTGCTGTCAACCATCGCTGTGAGTAACAAATTTGAAGGAATGGAAATGCTTTACAGTCTATTCAAATTGGCGACTTTCCTGCTGTTTTGGTTTTTGCTGGGTACGTATCTGATACCCATACTCTTGCGAAGAGCCAAACGTTTTCTGGACGATGAAACGATTATGATTCTGTCCCTTGCTTTATGCCTCGGCATGGTGTTTTTAGCAACCACAGCCGGATTTTCTTCTGCATTAGGCGCTTTCATCATGGGTTCGATTTTGGCGGAAACCATGGAGTCGGAACGGATTGAAAAATTAGTGTTGCCGATTAAAAACCTTTTCGGAGCAATATTCTTTGTGTCCGTAGGTCTGATGATCAGGATAAGCAGTTTGGGAGAACACATTGTTCCGATTTTGATTATCACTGCGGTAGTCATTATTGGCCGGATGATTATTTCCACAGGAGGCGTTCTTCTTGCGGGACAAAATCTGAAAACTTCCGTTTCGGCTGGTTTCTCACTGGCTCAAATCGGGGAATTTTCATACATTATCGCTGCTTTGGGAATGGGTTTGGGAGTGATAGAAGACTCATTGTATCAAATCATTGTATCGGTTTCGGTGCTTACGATTTTTGTAACGCCTTATGTAGTGCAACTTGCCGAACCTACCAACGGTTTTCTGGAAAAGCATTTGCCGCAAAAATGGCAGAATTTCCTGAACAAGAATACTTCGGGCGCACATCCGATTAACCAGAATAATCTTTGGAAAAAGCTCCTAACCGAGATGGGAACAATCGTTTCGATTTATTATTTTATCAGTATAGTCATCGTCAATTCTTCGCTGGCGTATGCCGTTCCTTTTGTGCAGGAATGGCTTCCGGGAATCAAAGGAAACTTGCTTACCGGTACGGTCATTGTGACGATTCTCGCCCCGTTTCTGCGGGCGATTATCATCAAAAAAAATCATTCCGTCGAATATTCAACCCTGTGGAGTGAAAGTAAAAGTAACCGGGGACCGTTGATTTCCACCATTGTTTTCAGGGTAATTATTTGCGCCGGACTGATTGTGTATTTGTTGCACGAATTATTTCACGTCAATATTTTCATTAATATTGTTTTGGCGGCTGTCATTTTGTTATTGATTACACTTTCCCAAAAAACAAAAGCTCGTTCGCGGGCGATGGAAATCCGGTTTAAAGAAAATTTCAATGAGAAAGAAAAATACAGAGAATCGAAAGCGCCGTTGACAAAAGGCTTTGTAAACCATGTGATGGAAAGAGACCTTCACTTATCGGAATTTGAAATCAAACCTTATTTCTCTATTGTTGGAAAGACGCTTAAAGAATTGAATTTCAGACAAATTTTCGGAATTAGCATCGTAACGATTGTACGCGGAGCGATGAGGATTAATATTCCGAACGGAAGTGAACGGATTTATCCGAACGACCATGTGATTGTACTTGGAACAGACAAACAAACGGAATTTTTCCAAACACGCCTGGAAGAAAAACGTAAAAAATACGAAAAATTAGAAGAAAGTTTTGTTCCCGAAGTTAAAATGAGGCAATTCCAAATCAGTCCCGAATCCCGGTTAATCGGCGAAACCATCCGCACATCGGGAATTCAGGAAATATACGGCTGTCTGGTAGTTGGTATCGAACGGAACGAAACTTCGATACAAGACCCGAATCTGGATTTGACGCTGGAAGAAGGCGATATAGTCTGGATAATCGGAGAATACGAAAACATTCTAAAAATCTGTGAACTATGAAATTCTTAGGTATTATTCCCGCGCGATATGCTTCAACTCGTTTTCCGGGAAAACCCTTGGTGGATATTGCCGGAAAACCAATGATACAGCGAGTTTACGAACAAGTCGAGGGATTATTGGACGAGGTTGCAGTCGCAACCGACGATGAACGGATTTTTCAAGCCGTACAAAATTTCGGGGGAAAAGCCGTAATGACGTCGCCCAATCACCGGAGCGGCACCGACCGGTGTTACGAAGCGTTGACAAAAACCAAAGGAAACTTCGATGTTGTCGTCAACATTCAAGGAGACGAGCCTTTTATCAAATCCTCTCAGATTGAATTACTCAAAACTTGTTTTGAAGACGAAGGAGCACAAATTGCCACCTTAGTCAAACCGTTTCCGGAGGACATTGATTTCGACGTTTTGTTTAATCCCAATACGCCGAAAGTCATTTTGAATAAGAAGCGGGAAGCGATTTACTTCAGCCGTTCGGTCATTCCCTATATCCGTGGAAAGCACCACACCGAATGGTTAAAATCATTTGTATTTTACAAACACATAGGCATTTACGCTTACAAATCCGACGTATTGGGCGAGATTACCGCTTTACCGCAATCGCCTTTGGAATTGGCAGAATCTTTGGAACAGCTTCGCTGGATTGAAAACGGTTATACCATCAAAGCCGGGATTACCGGTGAGGAAACCATGGGAATTGATACGCCCGAAGATTTGGAAAAAGCGGTGAAAAAATTTTTATTGTAACATCCCTCTTTTATACATGGAAAAAATGAAATCGCTCCGAATTATCTTCAAGGAAATAACCGGAGAAAAACTTTTAGCCGAAATCTCTGGCAACCAACCAATTACCGTGGTTTGCAACGAGTCCCAACTGCAGGAATTAAACGAGTTATCGCCCGTCCTCCGGCCGGGAAATATTTTTAATTTGCTGAATGTAAATGAATTGTCTCCTGAAACATTCGCCGCAGAGTTTCTGGTTTTCGAGCCGGATTACCTGATTGATATCAGCGCTTTGGCCGAATGTTTCCGTCCTTACGGAAACCATTTCCTGAATTATACTTTGTCGCGATTGCAGGGAAAAGAGACTACCCCGCCTATTTTACTCGGGAATACGGCGAACTTTTTTATCGACGAATTAGTCAATGAAGACTTGAAAAACCCGGCAGATTATCATTCTGCCATCAAAAAAATGTTCAAAACCTCGGCATTTGAATTTACTGCCTGCGAAGCTTTGAAGGACCGGAAAGCGGAATCCGAATTTTTCGCCGGCAGCCAAAAACATTTCGGAAATATCCGCTACGCCGTACAACAATTTTTCCCGAAAGCCGCTATAAACAAGGAAAAAGCCGTTTTGGAACCCTCGTTTATCTGCAATGCCTTGGGTTTGCAAGGACGCTTGGATTTGATGTTAAGCGATTATTCCGCTTTTATCGAATTAAAATCAGGGAAAGCGATAGAAGATTTCCGTACCGGCGGACAATTTGTTCATTCGGCGGAAAACCATTACACGCAAATGATTCTGTATCTCGCTGTGCTTGAATTTAATCTGAATTTAAAAGCCGACGACGTCCGTTCCTATCTGCTCTACTCCAAATATCCGGTTTTGAGCAGGGAAAGCCATTCCCGGAAGCAGTTGCAAAAAGCCCTGAGCCTCAGAAATCAAATCACGGCTTGGGAATATGCTTTACATACGGCTAACGATTCTTCAACTACAAACGAATTGCTCGGAAAAATCAATGCTGAAAACCTGAATACAGAAAATCTTTCCGGAAAATTCTTCGATAACTATCTGGCGCCCTCCATCGACCGCTTTACAATAGCCTTTTCTTGCCTGAACGAAAGAGAAAAAGCCTATTTTCTAAGGGTTTATACCTTTATATTGAAAGAACTATGGCTTTCGAAAGCAGGAGAACGCGAATACGAAGGCGTAAAAAAAGCATCGGTTTTATGGAATGCCCCGTTTGAAGACAAACTAATCGCCGGCGAACTTTTATACAACTTAAAAATCACCGGTAACCGCGCTGCGGAAGAAGACCACGTCATCCGTTTGGAAATTCCTGCGTACAAGGATTTGTATTTACCGAATTTCCGTCCGGGCGACGCCGTAGTCTTGTACGAACGAAATTCAACGGCAGATACGGTCAATAACCGTCAGGTCTTCAAAGGAGCAATCGAATTGATGGAAGGTAATGTACTGATAATAAGGCTTCGCTACCGGCAGAAAAATTTGCAGGTTTGGAATCCTGACGCTCTATACGCCGTCGAACACGATTATATGGATACGATTTTTGCAGGGATGTTCCGGGCCTTAGCCGGTTTCCTGTATGCCAATCCGGACAGAAAAGAATTGTTATTGGGTGAGCGGTGCACGGTGAACGGTGCACGGGGCGTTCCATCACCCATCTTCCTTCTCGTCGGTCCTCCCGGAACCGGCAAAACCTCCATCGCTTTGAAGCAAATGGTGGAAACCGAACTTCAAAAGAACAAGACAAATATTCTGCTGCTTTCCTATACCAATCGCGCGGTAGATGAGATTTGCAAAGCCTTATCGGATATCAATCAGGCGCTTCCGTACATTCGCGTAGGCAGTGAATTGAACTGTGCGCCGGAATTTCGTCCGCATCTGCTGGAGAACTGTTTAGAGAATTGCAATAACCGCCGGGATGTGGCGGAAGTCATCGAACATTGCCGGATTTTCGTCGGAACGGTTGCTTCCGTTTGGAACAAACCGGAACTTTTCAGTCTGAAACACTTTGATTTAGCAATTATCGACGAAGCAACCCAACTTCTGGAACCTCATCTTTTGGGTATTTTTTGCGCCAGGAATATTTCCGGCAAAAATGCCGTCGGGCGTTTTGTGTTAATCGGCGACCACAAGCAATTGCCGGCAGTCGTCCTGCAAAGCAAGGAAGAAAGCCGGGTAAACGAACCTGTCCTCAATGCCGCCGGATTGACCGATTTGAGTAATTCCCTGTTCGAACGGTTTTACCGCAAATACAGCGAACAAGG
>JAISXN010000141.1 GCA_031270525.1 Candidatus Symbiothrix sp.
AGGAACAAGGAGTTAATAACTTCATGCTATTTCCAGTTATCTGTACGGAACGGCGAAGCCGGTAAACCCGCTCCGTCATAAAGATTGCAAACCGGATTGTCTGCCCATGCGTAACGAACTGCAACGGGGAATTTTACTTCCGGAGAACCGACTATCACTTTGTTTCCTTCAATCACTGCATTTGCCCAATGAAAAACGTGGTCGGAACCGGCAATGGCAAAGCCTTTAACTTCCGAGCCGTCGTTTGTTTTTAAACCGTCGGCATGACTGAAATGAATGTGTATTTTGTTGCCTTTGATTTTGTAGGATTTATAAAGCGGACCGGAATAAGGTATTTTTTCTTTGTACGTAAGCGCTCGTGCGTTGAGAGCCAGACGAATACCGACATCTTGCTTGTTTTTCGGATGAATATCTTTGGCTTCCCCAATGTCGATAATAACGGCCATTCCGGTATTATCCAGATGTAGCGTTTGCAATTGGGCTTCGCGCAATTCTGCCCAGTCGGAATAGACCGATTCGGGTTGTTGGTCTTTGAAATTGGCCAATTGAGCGAAATAGAACGGGAAATCTCTGTTCCAGGCTTTTCTCCAATCGCGAATCATCAACGGGAATAACTCTTTGTATTGAGCTGCCCGGCCGGCGTTCGATTCGCCCTGATACCAGATGGCTCCCTGAAAAGCGAATGGGACTAAAGGATGGATCATGGCGTTGTATAAAACAGTTACACGATTCGGTTTTTCGGTTTTTACTTCTTCCGGTTGATTTTTCATGTCGTCTAAAGCCGGTTTGAAATCCGGTATATATTCCAGGCTTTCGCCGCTTGTCCAGGCTTCGGCGATAGTTCCACCCCAGGAAGTGCTGATGAGGCCGACAGGAACATTCAGGTTTTTATGCAAATCCCGTCCGAAGAAATAAGCGGTTGCGGAAAATTCCGCGATGTTCGCCGGCGAACATTCCTGCCAGCCGTTGCGCGTACCGGCCAAATCGTCCAATGGGCGGGTAGAAGCAGTTTTGTTTACATGCAGCAAACGAATGTTGGGGTATTGGGCATCTGCAATTTCTTTTTCGTAATCATTTATTTTTCCCCAACCGGCCAAAGGCATTTCCATGTTTGACTGACCGGAGCAAATCCAGACTTCGCCAATCAGAATATTGTTCAAAGTAAGCGTTTTACCGTCGGAGATAGCGATGGAGTAGGGGCCTCCGGCCGTTGGAGTGTTTACTCTCGCCAACCATTTCCCATCTTTACCGGCTTTTGCTTTATACATTTGATTGTCCCATGAAGTAGTGATTTTCACTTCTTTTTCCGGCGTAGCTTTTCCCCAGATAGGTGCATCTGTTTTTTGTTGCAACACCATGTTGTCGGTGAAAATTTTCGGTAGCTTTATTTCTGCGTTGACTACGCTTCCTGTCAGGGATAAAGCGAAGCAGAAGAGCAATGACTTTAAAATTTTGTTTTTCATCGGATTCTTTTTTTAAAATTAAAGACAAAGATAAAGATTAATTATTACATAAACTATATTTTCGCCAAATGACATTAACTGAAGGGATGATTACGGTCTTGCGACAATTTTCGTTCAGGCTCGTTACTGTTAGCGTGGACTAGCCTAATGCCAGTCGGTAACGTTTGCCAACGAAACACGGGGCAATAAAAATCCCAGCTTCTGATCGTTATTTTTCTTTAATATTTGTTTGCATTTGGTTGTTATTAATTGATCTGTTTTTATAATAACAAGAAGCCGCCCCAAAAGTCATTTTGAGACAGCTTCTTTTGCTTACTTCACCTTTGCGGCGTTCCTTTTTTATTCTTCCCAAGCCAGTTTAGGTGTTCGTCCGGGAGCATGTTTGAATGCGCCGCCGAGTTCGTTCGAAAAAAAGGCCGATTGGCTATAGTCGAGGGTGTATTTCGGATTTTCACCGAATGTCGGATTAGCCGGAATGATAATATTCACTAAATTTTCTCCTCCGGTACCACTCCAACCGATCGGCTGACCGGATTTAGTTACTCCATTAGCTGATGCTACATCCGGTCTTGAATAGACATTCGTGGCATTTACTTCTAATAAAACGCTGTTTGTTCCGACAGTATAACCTATAAAAGATCCTACTTGATTGTTATCGGTTGTAGTAACCACGTTGCCGAAATTGAAGCAATTAATCATATTCAAAACCTGTTTGAAACCCAAAGAACTATTTAGAGCGTACATAAAACTACCGGATGTATATGGTGAACTTAAATTTCCCACATTATAGCAGTTTTTTATTGTTACGGAACCACCCCCATAAAGAGCTGTTCCAATTAATCCGCCTGCTGCCTGACCAGCAACAATAACATCTCCTACATTATAACAATTTTCAATGATAATATCGTTACCCGAAGCATTACGCACCAAACCTCCTCCAGCTCTCTGAATACTAATAGAAGATGAATTGTAACAATCACGTAATTTCCCTTTATTTCCTATTGTGCCAATCAATCCGGAAACACTAAAAGCATCGTCCCCCGTGGTATTCCCTCCTTCGCGACCTAGTTTTTTAATTTCGCCATAAGACAAGCTGTAAAAAAGCGATACATTGGATTTTCCGGTAGCATCAATTTTTAAATTTTTAATCACATGTCCTTTTCCATCGAATGTTCCGTAAAAATC
>JAISXN010000142.1 GCA_031270525.1 Candidatus Symbiothrix sp.
CTGGGTAAGCGTTGCCAATCAGGGCATAGGCGAGTTGGATACTCAAACAGGAAAAATCGCCATGCTGCGCGATAAACACCCCGAAATAAGTTTTTGTAAAAAAGTATTCAATTTTTATGTTGCCGACGACCATACCTTTGCCGCTTACGGAGAAAACGGGATTTTTTATTACGATATACGGAACGATAAGACGTATATTCCGGATACGAACGACCCCGGTAATCCCAAATTTGCGAGTTCCAGCATCGGTTACAACTGCATCTTGAAAGACAGCCGTTCACTGGAATGGTTCGGCACGGAGCAGGGAATACGGATATGGGATGAACAACGGAAACAGGTTTATGCGATTGATATCGAGGATGGATTACCGAACAATTCGGTGGTTGCCATTCAGGAAGACAACGACGGAATCTACTGGGCTGCATCTATTAACGGCATCACCAAAATCGAAATAAGAGAAAAAGCCGGTAGATACGAATTTTCCTTGGTCAATTTTGATGCGAACGACGGATTGCAAAACGGGAAGTTCTTTGAAAAAGCCTCGCTGAAAAGCAAAAACGGCGACCTTTATTTTGGCGGATACAACGGATTCAACACCTTCAATCCTGCACATATACAATATAATCCAAGCAAAAACAAACCCGTATTTACGGCCTTTAAACTGTTTAATTCAACAGTCAAAGAAGGTGTTGATTATAACAAACATCTTATCCTCGAAAACCCGGTAAACCGGACAAAAGAAATCCGGCTGACATACAGGGAAAATTTCATCTCTTTTGATTTTTCCGGCCTGAACTATGTCAATCCGTCAAGGACTTATTACCGGTACAGGCTGGAAAATTACGACAAGGGCTGGAACGAAACGGTAACGTCCGGATTGGGAACCGCTGCCTACACCGGTCTGCCTCCCGGAAAATACAAACTGACCGTCTATACGGCTAATAACGACAAGGTATGGTGCGACGAAGCCGCCGAAATAGCCATCGTCATTACGCCTCCATTTTGGGTGACCGTCTATGCTTATGTTTTTTATGCCGGTTTGTTGGTTGCCGTTCTCTTTTTTCTTTTTATCTATCTGCAAAAACGGCGAAAGAAAAAACAGTCTGAACAGGAAACGCTCGAACGCGAAAAACAAAAAGAAGAATTAGACCAGATGAAATTCCGGTTTTTCACGAACATCAGCCATGAATTTCGTACGCCGCTTACCTTGATTATGACGCCGCTGAGCATCCTGATCCGGAAATCTAAAAACGAACATGACAAAAAAAGTTTGACGTCCATCTACCGGAATGCCGAAAGTATGCTTGATTTGATCAACCAGTTGCTGGATTTCCGAAAGTTGGAAATGGGAGGCGAAAAACTGAAACTGTCTTTCGATGATTTCATCCGATTTTCCGGATATGTATATGCTACCTTCAAAGAAATGGCCGCCAACAAATCCATTGGCTTTGATTTTGACAACCGGGAATTACAGTTATTTATATGGTTCGACAAGGAAAAAATGAGGAAAATACTCAACAACCTGTATTCTAACGCCCTGAAATTCACTCCTGCAGGAGGGTATATTACAACCGAAATACACCTGGTAGAAGAAGATGACCGCGAATATGTGAAAATCACCATTACCGATACCGGTTGCGGTATTTCCGAAAAAGAACAACAGACGATTTTCGAGCGTTTTTATCAAAGTGAAAATAATGCTTCGGATAAAGTCGGTTCGGGAATAGGACTGCACCTGGTAAAAGAATATATTGAACTACACGAAGGAAAGATAACGGTCAATAGCAAACCGAACGAAGGAAGTGCGTTTTCCGTTTTTATTCCTGCGGATTTAAAAGGAAAAGAAGACGCAAAACCTCATTCCCTGCTACCGGAAGAAAGCGATATGCAACCGGAACCGGACAAGAAAACCCTGCTCATCGTCGAAGACAATACCGAGTTCCGCCATTTCCTGGCAGAACAGTTAAGCAGCCTGTTCAATGTGCTGGAAGCTTCGGATGGAGTAGAAGGAGAAGAAACGGCAAGACAAAAATACCCCGACTTAATCGTTTCTGATTTGATGATGCCCGGACAGGATGGGCTGGAATTATGCCGCCGGCTGAAAAACGACATTCAGACTTCGCATATTCCCGTCATCTTATTGACCGCCCGCCTGTCGGACGAAGCAAAAATTGAAAGCTACAAGGCCGGAGCGGATTCGTATATCGCCAAACCGTTCAATTTTGAAGTCCTCCAAACCCGAATAGAAATGCTGATCGAACAACAGGACAAGCGGAAAAAACTTTTCCATAAGACCATAGATGTACAGCCCGGCAGCATTACCACCACTTCATTAGACAAAGAATTTATCGGAAAAACGATTCAACTGATTGAAAAAAATATCGGCAATCCCGATTATTCAAACGATGATCTGGGTAGAGATTTAGGCATGAGCCGGAGTTGCCTGTATCCGAAATTCCAATCCATCACCGGACAAACCCCCAATCACTTTATCCGTTCCATCCGCCTGAAGCGTGCCGCGCAATTACTGCAGGCAGGCCAATATACCGTTTCGGAAATTTCCTGGATGGTCGGTATCAATGATGTAAAATACTTCAACAAATACTTCAAGGAGGAATTTGGGGTGACGCCTACCCAATACAGGAAAGAAAATACAAATATGTAAATGTTTTTCAGAAATAATTCTTACTTTTGCGA
>JAISXN010000171.1 GCA_031270525.1 Candidatus Symbiothrix sp.
CGCGTGAAGTATAAATTTTTTCAACGTCTCCCCGGGCTGATCGGTCTTCATAAAATTTTCACCCATCAGGAAGCCCTTGAAACCTTTTTTGCGTAAATCAATTACCGTTTGCGGATCGGAAAGTCCACTTTCGGAAATTTTCAGGAACGTATCCGGGATTTTATTTGCCAGTTCAATTGTGTGCCGGATATCGGTTACAAAGGTTTTCAGGTTGCGGTTGTTGATGCCGACAACGTCAATACCGGATTGAATGTAAGACAATTCTTCTTCGCTATGGATTTCCAGCAGAACTTCCATGTCCAATTCGTGGGCGATTCCGGCAAAACGGGCGGTTTCTTCCTGCGTCAAACAGGCGGCAATCAGTAGAATAAGGTCTGCGCCCATTACTTTGGATTGATAAACCTGGTATTCGTCCACGATGAAATCTTTGCGCAACAACGGGATCCTGCGAATCGCAGCCCGCGCCTTTTTAAAATCTTCAAATCCGCCGCCAAAAAACTTTTCATCCGTCAGACAGGAAATTGCCGTTGCACCCGACGCCTCGTAAGTTTGCACGATGCTTGTCACATCGGCATCGGGATGAATCCATCCTTTGGAAGGGGAACGTCTCTTAAATTCCGCAATGATACCCGAACCGGATATGGCCAGGGCTTGTTTGAAAGAGACTTTCTCTCTTTTTTGAAAACTTAGCATGTATTCCAAAAAAGGGATGCTTACCGCTTCTTTCTGGCGGGCGACTTCCAATCGTTTGTTGTTGCAGATTGTTTGCAGGATATTTTCCACTCTATCTGTTGATTTCTAAAAACGTAGTTAATGCGGATTTCGCTTTCCCCGATTCCAGGGATACTCTGGCTTTATCAATACATTCCAATATATCCAATTGCGGTTCAATAGTTTGAATAGCTATAGCCGCATTGGCGATAACCACGTTTTTCCGGGTTTCCGAAGTTTTGTTGTTCAATATCTCATCGAAAATATGAGATGCTTCTGCCGGCGTGTTGCCTCCGAACAGTTCTTCGGGAACGGTTTTTTTGAATCCTAAGCTTTCGGGCGTGTAAATATTTTCCCCGAATTTATTGATGATTTTAAATGTGCCTGTCAAAGAAATTTCGTCGTACCCGTCGAGGCTGTGAACAATCGAAAAATCATTGCCGCTTTCCTGGTAAATGTAGTTGTACAAACGAGCCATTTTCAAATCGTAAACGCCTAAAACCTGCCGTTTTGGAGTCAAAGGATTGACAATCGGACCTAAAATATTGAAAAACGTCCGGACGCCCAAGGCTTTACGAACCGGAGCTACTGTTTTCAGCGCCAGATTGAAAAGCGGCGCATGTAAATAAGCAATGTTGGCAGCGTCTAAGGATTTTTTGTGTGTATCCAAATCTTTGGTGAATTTTACGCCGTGTTCTTCCATCACATTGGATGCTCCGCTGACCGAGGTCGCGCCGAAATTCCCGTGTTTGACGACTTTGTAACCGGCTCCTGCCGTTACGAAACAAGCCGCAGTGGAAATATTGAAAGTGTTTTTACCGTCGCCGCCTGTGCCGACAATGTCAATGGGATTGTAATCCCTTAATTCGTCCACGTTTACCCGCATTTCCAAAAGCGCTTCGCGAAAACCGAGAATTTCTTCCACGCTAATACTGCGCATAAAATAAACCGTGATAAAGGCAGCAATCAGGCTGTCGTTGTATTTGCCTTCTGCCATATTGGTCAGAATTTCTTTGGCTTCATCGCGTGTTAAGTACTGATGTTCGAATAATCTGTTGAGTATTTCTTTCATGTGTTTATCTTTTTTTTGCCGCTAATACACTAATTATTATTACGAATTTTATTCGTGCATTAACGGCTTAAATTAAATTAATATAAGAAATTTTGCATTATTGTTTTTCCTTGCGGCGTCAGAACCGATTCGGGATGAAACTGTACGCCGTGAACGTCGAATGTTTTGTGACGCAAAGCCATGATTTCCCCTTCGCTGTCCGTCGCGGTGATTTGCAACGCTTCCGGAAATCCGCTACGCGAAGCAATCCAGGAATGATACCGGCCTGCGACTATCTTTTTCGCAAGTCCTTTAAAAAGGATGTGTTCCGCGACAATATCAACGGGAGTGGCCACTCCGTGATAAACATCCCTCAGATTAACCAGTGTTCCGCCGAAACTTTCTGCAATCGCCTGATGTCCCAAACAAACGCCGAATATGCTTTTTGTCGATGCAAACCGCTTAATCAGAGGCAGCAACAATCCGGCTTCGGAAGGGATTCCCGGTCCGGGCGAAAGGATGATTTTGTCGAAACGCTCGACTTCATCCAGACTTATTTTGTCATTACGATGAACTTCTACATCCTTATAACCTATCTCTTTAACCAAATGAAGCAGGTTGTAAGTGAATGAGTCGTAATTGTCGAAAATTAAAATTTTCATATTCCTCAATTAACCATTTTTTCCGCCGTATCAATCGCTTTTTTCAAAGCGCCCAATTTGTTATTCACTTCCTGTAATTCCGATTCTTCGTTGGAACGGGAAACGATTCCTGCTCCGGCCTGATAATACAGTATATTGTTTTTGCTGACAAACGAACGAATGGTAATTGCCTGATTCAAATCGCCGTTCAGTCCGATGTAGCCGATACATCCTCCGTAAGCGCCGCGGTTGTGAGGTTCAATGTCACGGATGAGCTCCATTGCCCGGACTTTCGGCGCACCCGAAAGTGTTCCGGCGGGGAAAGTGTCGGCATACACTTTAATTGTGTTGCTGTCTTCCTTCACATCTCCGGTTACCCGCGAAACCAAATGAATGACATGGGAATAGAACTGAACTTCCTTGTAAAAATCCACATGTACGTTTTCTGTGTTCCGGCTGAGGTCGTTCCGCGCCAAATCGACTAACATTACATGTTCCGCATTTTCTTTCGGATCTTCCAGAAGCGCTTGCGCCAAAGCTTTGTCTTTTTCGTCGTCGCCGGTCCGGCGGAAAGTGCCGGCAATGGGATCAATAGAAGCATGTCCTTTCGATATTTTGCAATGCGTTTCGGGACTGGAACCGAAAATCCGGAACGAACCGAAATCGAAATAAAACAAATAAGGCGAAGGGTTGATGGAACGCAAAGCGCGATATACCTTAAAGTCGTCTCCGGAAAATTCTTGCGAAAAACAGCGGGAAAGTACGATTTGGAACACGTCGCCGCGCATACAATGTTGGATGCCTTTGTTCACCATTTCCTTGTAAGCGGTGTCGCCGACGGTCGATTTTTCTTCGCCTTTGGCGGAGAAGTTGTACGAAGCATAATTGCGATTATTCAAAAGTGCAAGTACTTCATTGATATGGCTTTCTTCTCTTTCCGGACGGTTTTCGAC
>JAISXN010000160.1 GCA_031270525.1 Candidatus Symbiothrix sp.
TCTTTTGCTGTTCTTTAAGCATGGCCTGTTGTTTCCGTTGCGCTTCTTCCAAACGAGCCATAAATCCGGATTTCTTTTTCGGGGGATTCTTTTTATTGGCTTCCAATTTTGCCAGCAAAGCATTTTCGTTCAAGAAATAACGGAAAGCTGCTGTTTGAAGAACCGTAATCAAAGTAGAAATGAAATAATAATAGTTCAAACCGGACGAATAAGAATTGAGGAAAAACATCATGGAAACCGGCATAATGTACATTATCATTTTCATGCCCGGCATTTGTTCCTGTCCTGTACTCGTCTGATCCATATTGTATTTCGCATAAACAATATTGACGACAGACATCAGCAGACAGAAAAGACTGAGGTGATTTCCGAAAGTATCGGAAATAAACGGAATGTATGCATCCCACTGAATGATTGCATCATAAGTAGCTAAATCATTGGCCCAAAGAAAACTTTGATGCCTCAGTTCGATAGCCGAAGGGAAAAACCAGAAAAGCGCCAGGAGAATAGGCATCTGGATAAGCATCGGCACGCAACCGTTCATCGGATTGATACCGACTTGCCGGTAAAGTTCCATGGTTTGTTGCTGCCGCTTCATCGCATTTTCCTGTCCGGGATATTTAGCGGTTATCGCTTCAATCTGCGGTTTCATCACCCTCATTCTGGCCGACGACATTAAGGATTTGTAAACCAGCGGGAACAAACATATTTTTACTATCAAAGTCAGCAGCAAAATGGCTATACCCACATTGGCAATATTACCGATTAGCCAGTCGAAAACCGGTATGACAATCCATTTATTGATTGACCGGAACAAGCTCCATCCTAAATAAACCAATTTTTCTAATTGAATATCCTGCCCTTCAAATAAGGTTTTATCGTAACTTTTCAACAAATTATAGTCATTGGGGCCGAAAAAATAATTCAATTCAATGGGTTTATTCGACCGAATGTCAAAATCCACGCTGGTTGAAGCAGAATAATCTTTCAGGTATTCGCCGTTCTTAAAATATCTGGAGTCTAACTGGCTTGCGCCGAAACTTTCTTTGGCAATCAGCGCCGAGGAGAAATACTGGTCTTTGTATCCTATCCATTTTAGTTTGTTGGGAATTGCTTTAGAATCGTCTTTCGTCTCCTTCAGATTTTCTACCTCATCGCTCAAATATTTGTAAAACAGTTGCGCATAGCGTTCTTCAAATTTCCGGCCTTTCTCCTGCTGGCGGATTTTTTGTGTCCAAACAAGGTCTAAGGTACCGGTTTGGGAAGAAATATGATTGTGCAAATTATGCGGAACAATGTTGAAATCAACCATATAATCATCGGGATGCAGGTTATAAGCAAAATCCAGATAAGCGTCGTCGCCGACTTTCAACCTGAAAGTTGTTGTCAACGGACTTTTATCCGCAGTTTCGAAGTATAAATCGCCTGTATTGATAATCCGGTTATTCGTCGTAATCAAAGTTGTCGAAAATGAAGATTCGTCTTTATCAAAGAGAATTAAGGGATTATTTTCATAATTGGTATAATTCTTTAATTGAACCGAATAGACACGTCCACCTTTCGAAGATAATTTGAGAATAAGAAATTCATTTTCCAAAGTGATAAACTTTTCTTCACCCTGAGCCGCAAAGGCAAAATCACCATAAAGAGCCGTAAAGCGGTCGGTAACGGTAGAATCCGGCGAATTGGTGACGTCAAGAGATTCATTGGTAACTGTTTGCAAACTTTGAGCCGCTTGCCGTTCCACAATCGCCATTGAATCCTGATACCTTTGTTGTGCCTCAATCTGTTCTTTAGAGGGCCGGGTTAAATAAGAAAACCCAATAATTACAAAAAAAATTAATATAAACCCAATAACCGTATTTTTATCCATAAATTCTCAACTCTCAATTCTCAATTTTTAATTCTTAATTCTCCATTCTCAATTGCCGCCCCAATAAAACTCATAAACAAAGGATTGGGATTCAACACCGTAGAATTATACTCCGGATGATATTGCGTACCGATATACCATTTCAAAGAAGGAATCTCCACAACTTCGACCAATCCTGTTTCCGGATTAATTCCGGCGCATTTCATGCCGTTTGCCTCAAATTGCGCTTTGAACTTATTGTTAAACTCGTAGCGATGACGATGACGTTCAAGGATAAGTTCGTTATTATAAGCTTTATACGCCATAGAGTCTTTTTCAAGCCGGCAAACATAAGCGCCGAGACGCATGGAACCGCCCATTACAGTCAGGTTTTTTTGTTCTTCCATCAAATCAATTACTTTGTAGGGCGTAGAAAGATCCATTTCGGTAGAATTAGCGTCTTTCAATCCCAAGACATTACGGGCAAATTCGATAACCATGCATTGCATTCCCAGACACACGCCGAAAGTCGGCTTGTTGTGTTCGCGGGCATATTTGAGTGCGATAAATTTACCTTCAATACCCCGTTGCCCGAAACCCGGAGCGACCAGAATACCGTCCAAACCGCAAAGTAATTCTTCTACATTATTTTCAGTAATTTTCTCGGAATGAATTAATTCCAGATTCAATTTCCGGTGATGATAAGTCGCCGCCTGCAATAAAGATTCGGTGATAGACTTGTAAGCGTCGGGAAGTTCAACATATTTTCCTACCAAACCGATTGTAACCGTTTTTTCGGCGGTTTTCATATTGTTCAGAAAATCTTTCCATCTGTCCAACTTCAATTTACTTTCATTCGTCACCCCCATTTTTTGGAGTACAATCTCGTCCATTTTCTGTTGCGCCAACACCAAAGGCACTTCATAAATGCTGGGTACATCATACGATTGAATGACTGCATCTTCGTCTACATTGCAGAACAAAGCGACTTTGTGGCAAATATTTTCCGATAACTTTTCTTCGGTTCTGAGTACCAATATATTAGGTTGAATTCCTTGCTCCTGAAGCGTTTTGACCGAATGTTGAGTAGGCTTCGTTTTTACTTCTTTGGCTGCCGAAATGTACGGAACATAAGTTAAATGCACGCACAGGCAGTTTTTTCCCAATTCCCAACGCAATTGTCGAACGCTTTCTATATAAGGTAAAGATTCGATGTCGCCAACCGTTCCGCCGATTTCCGTAATGATAAAATCATATTCGCCGGTATTTCCCAGCACCCGGATATTGCGTTTGATTTCGTCGGTGATATGAGGCACTACCTGAACGGTTTTTCCCAGAAAATCGCCTTTTCGTTCGCGGTCAATCACATTTTGGTAAATGCGTCCGGTTGTAATATTATTAACTTTGGTAGTCGTAATATTCAGGAAACGTTCGTAATGTCCCAGGTCCAAGTCGGTTTCGTGACCGTCGATGGTTACGTAACATTCGCCGTGTTCGTAGGGATTCAGCGTTCCCGGATCAATATTGATATAGGGGTCAAACTTCTGGATAGTTACCCGAAAACCTCTCGCTTGTAAAAGTTTACCTAAAGACGCCGCAACAATTCCTTTGCCTAAGGAAGAAACTACGCCACCTGTAACGAAAATATACTTTGTCTCTATCACCTTAAAAAAATTTTGCAATTAAGCGAACAAAGATACAAATTTTTCTTGGAATAGTACCCATTTTAATTTACAATTTTTTATAAGTTTTCCTTTTGGAGAATTTCATTTGGGGTGAAATCAAATATTCGGATATAACTTCCTCATTTTTATTGTCGGCAGATAATTTCATTTCATAAATAGAAATTTTGTTTTTGAAAATTACCGCGCATTTCAAATGCCGGACGCTGTCGCAGATGTAACCGATTTCCAATTTATCTACGAAATTTCCTTTTTCGTCATAACTGGTTAATTCTTCGTGAATTCCGGTTTCATTCCGATTGATGGAACTCTCTAATTTCCCATTTTTGCCTTCATAATAAATCATTCCTGCTGGAATCCGATCTAAAACGCTATTTTGCGTATGAAATAATAAAGATCTCGTTTGAGGGATGTAAATAGCTTCAGTTTCAACCGTATCTGTTATTTTCGGAGATTGAAACGGTTTAACTTTTGGTTTTTGGGGATTTGTCGTGTTGTCCGTATACTCACTGTTTACCAAGAAAACCATGTTCTCTTTGTCGTTGGGATAATTCCGGAATGTAAAAATTCCTACTGTCAATACTACTATCAACAAAAACGCTATACCAAGAATAATATTCCGGTATTTTTCATGTCTTTTTTTAATTTTTGAGTGTGTCGCAGTGTTCATAATTTGCAAATTTAGTCTGATTATTTTATGCTTTGTCGTTAAAATTTTCAATTTTAACGACAAATTAATTTTTTGCAAACTTATGAATTTTTTTTGAATTTAGCAACAAATATTACTCGGGAATAACAGCGGTTACTTTCATTGTTCTGCCAATATCTTTTCCAAATATTCCGAAGGAGTCATCCCGAACTCTTTTTTGAAGCAAGCGCTGAAATACTTCGGATCGTTGAATCCAATGATTTATTTTCTTTTTGAGAAATAATATTGCCGGAATAAAGTATCGGCCACAAGTAAAACCAAAATTGTGAATCCGATAAGAGTAACGGTCGGATCCGGTTTCAGATTAAAAAGGGGCAAAGTGAAAAAGGAGAAAAAGTCCGGAACGAAAAAATAAATATACAAACAGGGGAAAAGTAGCATGGCTAAGATTCCTGCCGTCATTTGCAAAATGGGTATCCATTTTTGCTTTTTCGTTTGTTTTCGGGCTTCCGATTCAACTTTAATCATCAGATTTTCCATAAAAACGGGAGAAGGATAATCTAAAGTAATTTGTTTAAATAAATCCTTTAACTGTTTATCCGATATTATTTTATTGCTATTCATCCTGCATCAGTTTATTTATTTCTACAGCTAATTTTTTCCGAATCCGGTGTAATTTCACCTTTACATTAGAAACCGTCAAATTACTTATCCTGCCTATATTTTCGACAGATTGGCTTTCTATATAATGCAAAGAAAGCAAAAAAATTTCATCCGGCGGTAATTTTTTCATGGCTTTATCCAAATATTGCAATTTTATTTCTACTTCCTCTTTGTCATTTTCTTCCGTAAATGATTCACTAACAGAGATAAATTCATCATTTATTGAAGTAAAAAATAACTTTCTTTTCCGCAATTCGGATAGGGTAGTATTGTATGCAATTCGATACAGCCAAGTCGAAAACTCCGAATCTTCCCGAAATTGTTGCATTGATTTGAAAACTTTGATGAAAATTTCTTGTGTAAGATCTTCTGCATCCTCCCGGTTTTCAATAATTTTCAAAACAATCGTAAAAACCATGTTCCGATACTTAGATACAATCGCCGAAAAAGACCGGAAGTCTCCGTCTTTCACCTTTTGTATGTAGAATAGGTCATTACCGTTTTTCATATTTCTTTAGACGTGAAGAAAATGATTTAGTTACAAAGTTAAGAAAGATTTGTTTTTTTGTAACCAATTTCAAAATCTTACGTCAAAAAAGCAAATTGTTAAACAAATTAAAACAAATGATTATGGATTTTACACCTGTTTTTATTGTCGGATTTTTGGTCTTTGGAACTTACAAAATGCTCGAATTATTTGTAAGGAAAAAAGAACGTTTGGACATTATTGAAAAATTTACTTCACTGAATCTTGAATCGGCAAAACCTGTTCGTTTACCGAATATATTGTATGAGAAACAAGATTACGGTTCATGGCCTTTGAGAATATCATTGTTATTAATGGGTATTGGTTTGGGCTTCTTGTGTACATTTTTCATTCAAATGTACTATAGAGAATCAATACATTGGGACCAAAAGCGTATGCTCGATTTTGCATCTATTGCTTTTTCTATTGCTTTTTTCGGCGGACTCGGACTGTTTATTGCATTTCTGATTGAATTAAAGCAAAAAAACAAACAGTCGAAAGAGGATAATGATTAAGAATCCGCTAAAAATTGATAAAAAACCAAGCGAATGCGGATTTATTGATTTAGTTTCAAAATAAACTTGTACTTTTGTATGTTTTTATTGAAACTAAACAGAGGAAAAGTTTTGTATGAAAAAAATCATTAAGTATGCTTGGTATGTCCTTATCTCCGGCATATTGTTATTCGGATTGATTATCATCCTGATTGCTAATGGGAAAATAGGCTATATGCCTCCAATAGAGGACCTTGAAAATCCGATTAACAAATATGCTTCTCAAGTGCTTTCGGCAGACGGAGTACAATTGGGAACCTATTCGATGGAGAAGGAAAATCGGATTTATATCAATTACAATGATCTTTCAGAAAATATTGTCAATGCCTTGATTGCTACGGAAGACATTCGTTTTTATAAACATTCGGGCATTGACTTTTATGGCTTGTCGCGCGCCGTTATTAAAAGATTTATTTTTTTCCAGGATGCGGGAGGTGCGAGTACAATTTCACAACAATTAGCCAAACAGCTTTATTCGACTCGCGCCAACAGTAGGCTTGAACGCTTGTTTCAAAAACCTGTGGAATGGGTAATTGCCGTTCAATTAGAAAGATACTATACCAAGGAAGAGATTATCAATATGTACCTCAACAAATTTGATTTTCTGCACAATGCTGTTGGAATTCAATCCGCTTGTTGGGTTTATTTCGGTAAGAAACCCCAAGACGTTTCCATTGAAGAAGCAGCCACATTGGTTGGTATGTGCAAAAATCCTTCCTATTACAATCCCATAAGTAAAGCCGAACGCACAATAGGGCGAAGAAATGTCGTCCTTTCCCTGATGGCGAAACATGACTACATAACCGGAGCTCAGGGTGATTCTTTACAAAAATTACCCATGATCACGAGGTATAACCGCGTAGATCATAAAGATGGTTCAGCGCCTTATTTCAGGGAATATTTACGTTTAACGCTGACAGCTCCCAAACCCGAAAGAAAAAATTATCCTGCCTGGCAAAAGGAAAAATATAGAGAAGATTCCCTTGCTTGGGAAACAAATCCCTTATATGGTTGGTGTAATAAAAGAAAAAAAGTCGATGGTTCTCATTATAATCTTTATACCGATGGCTTAAAGATATATACAACTTTAAATTCTCGCATGCAAAACTATGCAGAAGAAGCAGTTGCAAATCATTTCGCAGGAGGATTGCAAGACAATTTTTTCAAAGAAAAAGCAAAAAGCAAAAATGCGCCTTTTTCCAGCGACCTCTCAACAAATGAAATTAACAAAATATTGGATAAGTCTATAAAACAGACAGATAGATATTATTATTTAAAGAAAAGCGGTAAATCCGAAACCGAAATAAAAAAGATTTTTAATACCCCGGTAGAAATGACTGTTTTTTCCTGGGCCGGGAGTAAAGATACCATTATGACTCCTTTGGATTCCATCAAGTACATGAAATCTTTCCTGCGAACCGGTTTTATGGTTATGGATCCTCGTACAGGCGCCGTAAAAGCGTATGTCGGTGGGACTAATTACCGTTATTTCCAATATGATATGGTCAATTCCGGAAAACGGCAAATCGGTTCGACGATAAAACCGTTCCTGTATTCGCTGGCGATGGAAAGCGGAATAACGCCTTGTGACGAAGTTATGCACGTTGAACAAGTGTTGACGGATGAACTTGGAAGGCCTTACATTCCAAGAAATACGGTGCGGGACCTCATTGGAGAAATGGTAAGCGTCCAGTGGGGTTTACAAAAGTCTGATAACTGGGTTACTGCTTTCTTAATGAAGCAATTAAGTCCTTATACTTTGGCACGTTTGTTACATTCTTACGGATTAAAAAGTCACATCGAACCGGTTGTTTCGCTTTGTTTGGGTCCATGCGACGCTTCCGTCAGTGAAATGGTTTCGGGATATTCGGCTTTTGTCAATCGCGGTATCCGGATTGAACCGCTTTATGTAACCCGGATTGAGGACAGCTACGGAAATGTTTTAGATACTTTTACGCCGCAAACACAAGAGGTAATTACGGACGATGCAGCCGGTAAAATGTTATATATGCTTAGAAGCGTGGTTGACGGAGGCACAGGCTTACGTGTCCGCAGACTTGGATTTAACGGCGCAATGGGAGGAAAAACCGGAACGACGCAGAATAATTCCGACGGGTGGTTTATGGGCTTTACGCCATCTCTGGTAGGCGGAGTTTGGGTTGGCGGAGAAGAACGTTCCATTCGCTTCAACAGCATAGCAGATGGCCAGGGAGCGACTACGGCGCTGCCAATCCTCGCCGATTTTCTTAAAAAAGTTTATAGCGATTCGATTTTGGGATACTCTGTATCAGAGCAATTTGTATATCCCGAAAGTTACTTCGATCCATGCCGTTCGTCTATCGCATTTGAAGACGATTTACTCAATGGTCCTGACGGTCAAACACCGGGTAATTCACCGGACGATTCACATTCGTTCGGAAAATTGGACGATATATTTCATTAAAATTTTCATAAACCGTTTGGATAATTAAATTAAAAGACTTAAATTTGCATCCGCAAACGCGAAAATAGCTCAGTTGGTAGAGCATAACCTTGCCAAGGTTAGGGTCGCGGGTTCGAGTCCCGTTTTTCGCTCGTTTTCATTTAGATTTAATTTTTAAAAAACAAAAAAGGTGTCGTGAGACACCTTTCTGTTTCATAGTCAATCTATAAGCCGGATTCTGTATTCCGGATAAACCGGAATGTCTGTCATTTATCTGGATTTAACGTCGCCGTTAAATTCTAGCAGTCTACCCCCCGGCTTCGGACGAGTAGCCCTACATGCGCCGGTGTACATGACCTTGCAACCCTTAAGTTGTACGGCTTCCTATATTGCTATAAGAACCGGTAAGCTCTTACCTTACCTTCTCACCCTTACCGAATCGGCGGTTATTTTCTTCTACTTAACTCTGCTCTCACAAACAGCTATCCGTTAGATAGTAAGGTACTCTGTGTTGTCCGGACTTTCCTCTCTTTATAAACTAAAAAGCGACAGACCGACTGACTATGGTACAAAAGTAATCAAAATATTTGAATTATTAAAATTTACAAATGTGCATCA
>JAISXN010000155.1 GCA_031270525.1 Candidatus Symbiothrix sp.
ATTGAAGGTAAGTTAGTTGCATGCATTGAAAAAGCAACTGCTTGCTAAACATTGATGAGATGCGTTTATAATCAATCGGTTAGGTGCGATTTTAACGGAAAATTACTCTTGCAAATTGATTGCCTGACAGGCTCGCCAGACAAGTAGAAATTCATTCAATTAGATAATAATCAACCGGTTAAATATTTATACCTTTGTTGCGAATTGATAATGAAAACTTAAAGTGTCTGTCACCTATACAGTGACGGACAGGGTTGTTAAAAAGTTTTAGGACATTTCGGGAGAGTGCTCCAAAATAATATTTTACCATAATATATTGTATAATATCTTGTATTGATATTTAACTATAAATTATTTTTACTACATTTGTGCCGCTTATGGGATTTATAAACATCAGAAAGTGCAATAATTTATGAAAGTAATAGTAATCTATTCCCCGGAAGGAGGTGCTAAACGACTGAATTATGTTAGCCAACATATTTTTGGAAATATTTTAGGCGAAACATTCAAAATTACAACTTCGAAAGAAGTTTTTCTTCAGGAAACCGGCGTTTGTGTCAACTATTCGAGGGAAAATTTAAACCATGGTTTACAGATTATCCCTCAGGGTTTATTATTTGAAACAGGGGTATGTAAAATTTCAGATTTGGAAGAATCTAAATGGAAAGACTTTTTCTGTTTCTTCAAACAGCAGGGAGGCAGTATTCCTTTTGACCTTTTTTCTGCCGCATTTTATTTATTGACGTCTTACGAAGAGTATTACATAAAGCAAACCGACGAGCATGATCGTTTCGATGTGAACATGTCGCTGCTTTACCGGAACGATTCGCTTGAGATTCCGCTTATCGACCGTTGGGCTTATGGTTTGAAAGAGGAATTAGAAAAAAAGTATCCGGATTTCAAGTGTAAGCTCCGGAAATATAGCTTTATAAGTACGTTCGATATTGATTATCCTTTTATGTACCGTTATAAAGGAATCATTAAGACCATAGGGTTAACCATTCGGGATATGTTGAAATCCAATTTTAACAGTTTGTGGGAACGGTTGGGCGTAATTTTTCATCTGAAACCCGATCCTTATATGCAAACCATCCAGAAAATAGATAATCTTCACAAAAAAGCGGGACGAGATTATTATTTATTTGTCTTATTGGGCAGAAACGGAAAGTATGGTCGAAGTACAGTTAAACCGACCGTTTCCTACAATAAATATTTGAAAAGCCTGAAACAGGTGACGATTGGTTCGCATCCCTCGTACGATACTTACCATAATCCCGAATTGTTGACTCAAGAGAAAGAAGAGCTGGAAAAGATAACAAATAGAGAGATAACCACAAATCGCCGGCATTTTTTACGGATGACTTGTCCGCAATCTTTCCGGGAAGCCGTAAATGCCGGATTTAAGGAAGATTTTACACTTGGTTTTGCCAAAGCGCCCGGTTTTCGTTCGGGAACAGCCATTCCCTATTATTTTTATGATGTCGAACAGGATATTCAAAGCGATTTATTGATTCGTCCTACGATTATGATGGATACAACATTAATCGTCCATTTGGATTGTAATCCGGGATATGCCTTATTAAAAATAAAACAATTAGCCGATGAATGTAAAAGGTCGGGCGGAGATTTTCTCACGCTTTGGCACAACTCCAACATAGCAGGTGAAAAAAATAAACTATGGAACGATGCGTTTATTGCCTCATTTAATTATGCAGTTTCGTTGGAAAATGATAACTTTGCAAAGTGAAAACATATTTTAACTGTATCAATGAGGAATAAATAATAGCTTTTTTATGGTTGTAAACAATTTAGTAGAAAACGGTAGTATTCTCAACCAGTTTATGGCGGAACTCCGGGATATTCATATCCATGGCGACAGACTCCGTTTCCGGAAAAATATCGAACGCATCGGCGAAATTATGTCCTATGAAATCAGTAAGACATTGAAGTACAAAACGATTAACGTGCAAACTCCTTTAGGAATAAAATCCGTTTCTGTTCCGGACGAACAAATCGTTCTGGCTACAATTCTCCGGGCAGGTTTGCCTTTTCACCAAGGATTTCTTTCGTATTTTGACAATGCGGAAAACGCTTTTATTTCAGCTTCGCGAAAATATAATGAAGATCACAGCGCTTTTGAAATTGAGCTTGGCTATTTATCTTCCCCTTCCATAGAGGGAAAAACCTTGATTCTCATTGATCCGATGTTGGCTACCGGGAGTTCGCTGGATTCGAGTTATCAAACCCTGTTGTATCGGGGAAATCCCGCAAAAATCCATGTAGCTTGCGTAATTGCCAGTCAACATGGCATTGAGGCGGCCTGTAAAATATTTCCCGAAGACAAAACCACCATTTGGGCGGCTGATATTGACCCTTATCTGGACGATAAAGCGTATATCGTTCCGGGATTGGGAGACGCCGGGGATTTGGCTTATGGCGAGAAAATTTAAAAATGAATAAATACAACATACATTCAAATAATGTTACCGAAAAGGAGAAGGAATTTGAGAATGCCCTT
>JAISXN010000188.1 GCA_031270525.1 Candidatus Symbiothrix sp.
CTTCACTACCGTATCCAGGCCGACTCCATTCGACCCTTGCAACAAAACAATATCGTCGCCGGTGATTTCCGTCAACAGATATTGGGCTGCCGAAGCTGCATTTTCAAAATGCTTCCAATTCTTTTTATCGGCTTCTTCCCCAACTAATCCGGCGTATTTGCCGACGGTAATCAACAGTTCCGGCGTGTTCATGCCGGCGATTATTTTCCCGATGCGCCGGTGCGCCTCTTCGCTGTATGCGCCTAATTCCAGCATTTCTCCAATGACGGCGACAGTTCTTTTTCCTTTCTCCACTAATCCGGAAAGAGTCTGTAAGGAAGATTGGAGGCTGTCGGGTGCAGCGTTGTAGGTATTATCCAGGAGTAGAGCCCCGTTTTTGGAATAAGCGAAAGACCCGCGCCGGTCGGGTGCGCTGAAAGCGGCAAGCCTGTCGGCAATAACTTCCTGCCTGATGCCCATTTCGGTAGTTGCGGCATAAGCCGCCGCCGCATTGTACACCTGATGTTTCCCGACACAGTTTTTCAACTCAATTTGTAAATCGTTCACTTTGAAACTCGGATTTGCTTTTTCATTTAACCGGATGTCTGAAATATGGATATCCGCTTCGGGATTTGTTCCGAAAGAAATCACTTCACAACGAGACCGGGATTTGATATAATCGTAAAAATCATCGTCGCGGTTGAGTATTAAAATGGCTTCCGAATCCATGCCTTCCAATATTTCCGCTTTGGCCTTGGCGATGTTTTCCCGCGAACCTAAGATTTCAATGTGCGACATGCCTATATTAGTGATTATGGAGATATTAGGACGTGCTATCCTCGATAAATAATTGATTTGATTGAGGTTTCTCATTCCAAATTCCACTACGGAGCATTGATGTTTTTTGTCCAGATTCATCAATTCAGTGGGAAGGCCTATTTCGTTGTTGTAATTTTTCCGGCTTTTATGCGTTTCAAACCGGGCTTCAAGGACATGAGCTATCATTTCTTTTACGCTTGTTTTACCAACGCTGCCGGTAACCGCAATTACAGGAATATTCAGCCGCCCGCGCCAAATTCGCGCCAAATCGCCCAATGCCGTAACGGTAGATGGAACAATGAATTGCGGAATACGAATATCTTCCACTTCATATTCTACTACGGCGGCGACTGCGCCCCGCTTTTCGGCTTCTATTATAAAATCGTGCCCGTCCACACGTTGCCCTTTCAGAGCGACGAACAAAGTATCCTCTTTTACTTCACGCGAATTTTGGGTAACAAAATGTACATATTCTGCAGCGGAAACCCGCTTGTTACTCCGGCCGCCTACGGCTATCAATGCTTCAAATAATGGGACTGTTATCATTTTATACGGTTATATTTTACCAAAACTTTGTCTATTCTCGCTCCGTCCATATCAACGATTTCAAAATCAAATTGATACCACGAAAATTTTTCTCCTTCCTCCGGGACGTGCTCTAAAATATTTAAAATCAAGCCGCTCAACGTGTTGTAATCATATTCGGCATACCATTCTTCCAGGTCAAAATATTCGAGGAAGTTGTAAAACGAGTATTGCCCGTCCACCAGAACGCTACCGTCGTCGCGCACGATGACGGAACTTTCTTCTCCTTCTTCGGCGACTTCGCCGACCAGCGCTTCCATGATGTCGGTTAAGGTGACGATTCCTTTCACCTCGCCGAATTCGTCCGTTACAAATCCATACTTGACGCGGGCTTTTTTGAATTGCTCCAAAGCGCCGTAAACACTTTTGTTGCTCGGCAAATATTGTACCGGCCACATCATTTTTTCTATGGAGAAATCGGGAGTATCAATACGTCCGAACAAGTCTTTCAAATAAACTACGCCCAAAATTTCTTCTTCATCGCCCGACGAAACAGGGTACAGATTGTGCATGCCCTGCATTACCGTTTCGCGAATCTTATCCTTGTCGTCGGAAACATTCAACCATACCAAATCGTTGCGATGCGTCATGATGGAATCTATATCGCGGTCGCCGAGGCTGAAAACCCGTTCCACGATGTCGTGTTCTACTTCCTGCACTTCGCCGGCGTCCAAACCTTCTTTTACGAGGGATTTGATTTCTTCTTCGGTTACTTTACTTTCATCGTCCGTTATTCCGAATATTATCAGGAATAGAACCGTACTTTTTGATAACAACCAGACAATCGGACTCATAATGCGGGACAATCCAAGCATCGGTCTCGCCACAATTTTCGCTATGCGTTCGGCCATGCTGAGTCCCAAACGTTTGGGTATTAATTCGCCGAATACGATGGTCAGATAAGTTACGACAAATACGATGGAAAGGGTTGCTATTCCCGATGCATAAGGAGCTAAAATGTCGATAGGCTCGAATATTTTGGCGAGGTCATGGGCAAATGCTTCTCCGGAGTACAAACCGGTCAGGATACCGACCAGAGTAATTCCGATTTGAACGGTAGAAAGAAATTTGTCGGGTTCATTAGAAAGATGCAAAGCGATTTTTGCGGCTTTGCCGCCTTTTTTCATTTCCGTTTCCAATCGCGACTTGCGCGCCGAAACCAATGCGATTTCAGACATGGAAAAAATTCCATTGAGTAAGATAAG
>JAISXN010000016.1 GCA_031270525.1 Candidatus Symbiothrix sp.
CCAATCGTTCCAAGCCAAACGGTGGTAATCAGCATCAGAATGATATAAACGTTGTTCAGCCGGGCCAATAACAAAACCGGAACGAGAATCGCAATGATGATGATGACGCCGCCCATAGTTGGCGTACCTGTTTTTTTCATTTGACCTTCCAGTCCCAGACTGCGGACGGTCTCGCCGATTTGCATCAGTTGAAGTCTTTCGATGATTCTTCGCCCGATGATTGTGGAAATCACCAAAGAGAAAATCAAGGCCATTGCCGAACGGAAGGAGATATAGTGGAATATTCCGGCGCCGGGGAAATCTAATTTATTGAGGTAATCGAATAAATAGTATAGCATATTAATTAGTTTGCGTGTAATTGTTTGTATTTTACGGTATCTGCTTTTATTTTATTAATTTCAAGATATCTGTCAAAATGTATATCTTTGATCGGACTACACTTTTTATTTATCTCTCTGCATAATTGATTCAATATTGTTTCAATCATTTTATCAACATCATGTCCTCTAAAATAGAGATAAGCATTTTTACTATTTAGACCTAATTTGCTGCATTTTCTCCTCGTCTTTCTCACTTCCTTTATTTCATAAGGATTAACAATATTTTCTATTTGCTTTTTTAGATTCTTAATTATTTCTCCTTCATTTAAATTGCTTACTCCAATATATGGCTTAAATTTAGATAAAGGGAATAAGCCATCTTTTTTAGTCTCCGAAATAAGGCTAAAAATAAACCAATGATATAGTGTTTTCGAATATTTTTTCAGAAAAGAATGCGGATTAAAACACTTATATCCTGAACTATCAAAAACGTTTTCAAGATTTTTAAAATAACAATAATGGTTCTCAATAGAGTGGGTGTAAGTTTGAAAAACAAAATGTTCCACATCTTTATTTGTTTCTTGTAATAATAAACGATAATCGCTATCAATACAAATAAAAAAATCTTTGGACAAACATTCCGATTCAAAATATTTTAGACATGCCGTACAGCCGGTAATGGTATCTCCCTTGGGAGTTTTCGTGGAATAAATATAATCAAATGGATATTCAGGGATAAAATATTTAAATATTTTATCCCAAAAGACACTATCGTCATAAGATTCGACAAGTACCATAGCGATACAATCGTGCATTTTGGCTTCACCTGCATAATGTACCGCTAAGGCTTGATAATATTTTTTATCATCTTCGCTCATAATTTTGAATCAAATCTTTGACAAAAAACAGTTTACTACCCCAACCTTTCCCAAAAATAGACGGTGAATGAGTAGCTATGATCAATTGGCAATTAGGATTCATTTGCTGAATCACATCAATCAATCGCTGTTGCCAGCCGATATGCAGCGAGATTTCCGGCTCGTCCATCAGTAAAATATACTGTTTTTTTTCCATCAAAAAAACGGTGAAAAGAATCAGTAATATTTGCTTTTCGCCGGACGATAATTGTTCCAGCGCAATGACAGATTTATTTTGGTGGAAAATTATCTTATTAAAATTATGATCAATATCAATTGTCTTTTTTGTTTCGGCAAAAAAGACATTGATTGAATCAAAAAAATTATCAATTCTTTGATTAATTGTAGAGGCTAATTTGGGAGAATGTGTCGCCTTTAAGCGATAATTAATGAAAGAATTTTGATTCTCCTTCCCTGTCGTATAAAGAATCTGTTGTAATTCTTTATCAAGAGGTGTTTCACTCTGGGTGATTTTTGTTTTATCTCTCAATGGAACATCAAAAGTTGTTATATATTCGTAATTCGGCTGAATAGAAATGTTCTTTTGCGGTTTTAAATTATCATACGACAAAAGACTATTATCCGTCAAATGAATTTCAACATCCATTTTCCAATCTCGAATATAGGAATATTTTTTTGACAATAAAGCATTTATTGTTCTTAAAATCGTACTTTTACCTATTCCATTAGTGCCAACAAGAATATTGACGTCCGGATTCAAATCCCATTTCAAATCATACTGATGAAACAGCCCTTTAATTTCTATTCTTTTAATTAAATTCGTATTCATAACTTCACCTTTTAAGATTTAAAAATTTCCTGCACAACTTCCCTATCATCAAAATGATACTTCACCCCTTTTATTTCCTGATAATCCTCATGCCCTTTCCCTGCAATCAGAATCACATCTCCGGTTTGCGCCAACATGCAAGCGGTGCGAATAGCTTCTTTGCGGTCGGTGATTTTTATCGTCTTTTTAATATCATCTTCCGTCAATCCGGCAAACATGTCGCTGATAATGTCTTCAGGTTCTTCAAACCGTGGATTGTCGGACGTGAGAATCACACGGTTGCTCAATTTTGCCGATTCTTTTGCCATAATCGGACGTTTGCCTTTGTCACGGTTTCCGCCGCAACCGACTACGGTAATGATGTTTCCACGTCCGGCCGCTACTTCGTGAATGGCATTCAGCACATTGGTCAGGGCGTCGGGCGTGTGTGCGTAATCGACAATCGCTGTGTAACCTTCGGGCGAACGGAAAGTCTGAAAGCGTCCCGCAACCGGATGAAGCGTACTGAGCGAAACCAGCACATCATCGGGATTTTGTTCCAGCAACACGGCTGCTCCATAAACTGCCAACAAGTTGTAAACGTTGAATTTACCTACAAATTGCGTAGCAACTTCCTTATTGTTAATGCTCATCAACGTACCTTCAATATGTGTTTCAATGATTCGCCCTTTGAAATCGGCCAAAGAAAGAACCGAGTAAGTTTGCTTATTCGCTTTTGTGTTTTGCAACATAAACATACCATTTTTGTCATCCTTGTTAGTCAACGCAAAAGCATCGGCCGGCAGGCTGTCGAAAAACGCTTTTTTTGCGTCTCGATAATCTTCAAATGTCGGGTGATAATCCAAATGGTCGCGGGTTAAGTTAGTGAAAATGCCGCCTTTGAACTGTAAACCGGCAATTCTTTTTTGCACTACGGAATGGGAACTGACTTCCATAAAAGCGTAATCGCAACCGGCTTCGACCATTTGCGCCAACAAATTATTCAGTTCGATAGCGTCGGGCGTTGTGTGCGTTGCCGGAACCGCTTTGTCGTTGATATAGTTGCAGACGGTTGATAGTAAACCGACTTTGTATCCTAATTTTCGAAACATTGTATATAATAAGGTAGCAATTGTCGTCTTGCCGTTTGTTCCGGTTACACCGATTAATTGAAGTTTTTTTGAAGGCTCGTCGTTCCAACGTGAGGCAATTTCTCCCAAAGCTTCGGCGCTGTCTTCCACTTTAATATACTGAACATCAGCATGTTGTTTTTCAGGCAAAACCTGACAAACGATAGCTTTTGCACCGTTTTCAATGGCTTTTTCGATATAATCGTGCCCATCGGATTGGACGCCTTTGACTGCCACAAACAAATATCCCGGCTGAATTTTGCGGGAATCGGCGTGGATTCCGGTAACGTCTTCTATTATTTCCATATTTTTCATGTTTTTTATTTCAACTGTATAAGAACTGTCCGACCTCTTTCTATTCTGCTTCTCGCCGCAACAGATTGAGCAACTACCGTCCCCTGTCCCGTCAAGCTAGCCCGCAATCCGGCGCATTCCAACGCATACACGGCATCTTTAGCACCCATTCCCACTACATTCGGCACTAAATTATCCGGCATTTGCCGGTCGCTGAGAAGTACACGGTCATCCGTTGAGAGGGCGCTCATCCATTTGTCTTTCCGGTTGTCGGTATATTTTACGTCTAACTTCTTCAACGCATATTCCGAATTTTCCGACAATCCGCTTTTCACTCGCGGCGTTTTGGATATAACTGTATCGTTATAAGCTGTCAATAGGTGACTTGTAGCAATACTCCGCACAAAAACTTCTTCGGCAATCCGTTTGAAAACCCTTCCGCTCATGTAGCCGCCCGAAGCATTGCCGTTGCGAGGTTTCCGAATGACGACGATGCAGGAATACTGCGGATCATTCGAAGGAAAATAACCGCAAAAAGATACTTGGTGACTTAATCCGCCGGCTTTGTAGCCGGCAGCGCCCTGTGAGAGTTGGGCTGTTCCGGTTTTCCCTGAAATCCTGACTAAATCCGACCGAGCCGGTTTCCCTGTTCCCTTCGGGTGATTGACTACGCTGTCCAGCATCTCCCGGATGTGTTGTAAGGCCAAGTCGGAACAAATATGCTCTTTGAGTACGACCTTTTCTTTTTTCTCTTTTACGCGGTCGTCTTCTTTGATTTCTTTCACAAAAATCGGTTTCACCATCGTTCCGTTATTGGCGATAGCATTGAAAAAAGTCAAAGTGTAAATCGGTGGAATCTGCGTTTCATATCCGAAAGACATCCAAGGTAAAGTCGTTTTGTACCAGGTATTCGGCGAAATTTCCGGATGCCTGATGCGTGCAATCCCATATCCCGGAATGTCTAAATGCAAATCCTGATTGAAGCCCAGACGATAGAGTCCGTCCACATATTTGCCGGGATTATCTCCGTAAGACTTTAGGATAAGTTTTGCAACGCCGATATTCGAGGAAAACCAAATGGATTTTGCGGCGTTTATCATTCCGTAACCGCCACGATTGGCGTTGTGGTCGCGTAAAGTCGAACCGGCATATTCGAAAACGCCGTTGTTGACGTCGACCGGATCGCTCGGCCGGACGAGACCATCATCTAAAGCCACCATCATCGAAGCTACTTTGAACGTCGAACCCGGTTCACTCAAGTCCGACACGGCATAATTTTTCGTTTCGCCCCACACGCCTTCGCGAATACGTCCCATATTGGTAATTGCTTTTATTTCACCGGTTTTTACTTCCATAAGCACCGCTGTTCCCGATTCGGCGTCTAATTCTTTCAGTTTTTCCAACAATGCTTTTTCAGTAATATCCTGCATATTGATGTCAATCGTAGAAATAATATCGCAGCCCGGAACCGGACTTATATCTGTTACCTGGATACTGCGTCCCTGAATACGCTGGCGGGTTCCTACGCCCGGCCGGCCGGCCAAAAGGGAATCGTAAGCCAGTTCCAAACCGTTTTTACCGCCTTTGTCAAATTCTCCGTAAATATCGCCAATGGTTCGCGAAGCCAAACTACCGTATGGTTTTGTCCTTTTTACAAGACTTCGCGCATAAAGTCCGGATTTGTTTTGTCCCTTCCGGAAATACGGCATTTTCCGGATAGCTTTCATTTGTAAGTAATTAACTTCACCTATATCTAAACGGTATTCTCTGTTTCTCGGCGAGCGTAGTCTCCATCCTTTCATGATATGCGCTTCGAAAGCTGCCGCCGATTTGCCGGGAAACATCTTGTTTAACTCCACTGACAGCGGCTTGATATATTTCCGTAAAGTATCTTCTTTCACGCCTTCCGCCCAAAAATCCAGGTAAAGCCGGTAACGAAACTCCGAAGTAGCCATCAATTCCTTATTACTGGAATAAATATTTCCACGTGTAGCCTGAATGGGAATCCCCGATTGAATCGTTTTATTGCCGAGTTCCCGCCAAAAATCCCCCTCAATAAACGATACTTTGATTGCCTGTACGACAATCGCAATGATTACCGCACCGAAAATCAGGGCTATAAGGAAATAATTCCTTTGAATTTTTTTGTTATTGCCAGAACTTTTTACCATCAATTTCTATTTATTGAATTTTATATACAGACGCTTTCGAAGACCTCAATCCAACGCCTTTCGTTGCCAGCATTTCTTCTATCTGCGACTGACGGCTGTTAGATGTTAATTCGGTCGATATAATCAGATTTTCATATTTTGCGTCCTGTAATTTTGTCTTTAAATTTTCTATTTCCGTCAATTTTTTCATACAGGAATATCTGTTACTGATGAAAATAATAATCAGGAAAACTATCAGAATCAAGAGTTTGGATTGTCTTATTACGAAATCCTCGGTCAGAAATCCGCCACCCAAAATATGCGAAAGCGAATTTTTCTTTTTTTTCTTTGTATTTTTTGATTCAGCCATTTTCGGTATAAGATTTATATTTTTTCGACAATTCTTAATTTTGCGCTCCGCGAACGCGGATTTTTTTCTGTTTCCTCTATTCCTGGAACAATTACTTTGTTGTTAATCAGCCGGAAAGGAGTCAGTACGTTTCCGTAAAAATCCTTTTTAACCGCTCCCTCAAAATCGCCGGTCTTGAAAAAATTCTTTACCAAACGGTCTTCCAAAGAATGGTAAGTAATTACAACCAAACGTCCGCCGGACTTCAATAGCTCGGCAGCCTGCCGCAACATTTCTTTTAAGGCCTCCAATTCTTCATTCACTTCGATGCGCAATGCCTGAAAAGCCTGAGCCAGTTGTTTTTTTTCTTTTTCGCGGCTGAAAAACGGTTTCAGAACATCTAAAAAGTTACGGACTGTCCGGATTTTCTGCGTTTCCCTCGTACGGACAATGGCTTTGGCAATCGCCCGCGAATTTTTCAGTTCGCCGTAATGGTAAAAAACATCGGCTAAGGTTTTTTCCGGATAGGTATTCAAAATATCCGCCGCCGTTTTACCGGCTTGTTTGTTCATCCGCATATCCAAATCGCTGTCGAAACGGAAAGAAAAACCCCGCGTTTCATCATCAAAATGATGCCATGAAACGCCTAAATCGGCCAGCAGACCGTCGATTTTTTCCACATCATTCCAATCCATGAAATTGGAAAGATAACGAAAATTACTCCTGATGAAAGTAAATTGTTTGTTGGAAAACAAGTTTTTTTCAGCGTCCTTATCCTGGTCAAAACCGTAGAGATAACCTTCTTCATTCAACCGCTTCAGAATCTCCTGCGAATGTCCGCCGCCGCCGAAAGTTACATCCACATAAATTCCGTCCGGATGAATATTCAGTCCTTCGATACTTTCGTTCAGAAGTACAGGTATGTGATATGTTGCCGTTTCATTCATTTAGAACCCAAATATTTTTTAACGTTTTCCTTAAATGTTGCCGGATTGAAAGTCGCTTTTTCCAAAACCTCCTTATTCCATATTTCAATGGTATAGTCCAAACCAACAAAACGCACATCGTTTGCGATTTTAACTAATTGTAAGTATTTTTTAGGAATCAGGATTCTTCCGTTGGTGTCCATTTCCAGAATTTCGGCTTCCAGCGAAAATTGCCGGAAGACCTGTTGTTCTTCTTCGTCCCATTTATTCAATTTCATCCGGAGTTCACACAATTCGTTGTTCCATACGCTTGCCGGATACAAAACCAGGCAATCCTGAAAAACATCCTTGCGCAAGACAAGATGCGTCTCCCCCACTGTTTGCAGGATTTTACGAAATATGGCCGGTACGAAAACACGCCCTTTTACATCCGTTTTTGCATCAATATTGCCGATGAATCGCTCCATTTATAAAATTAAATGTTTATTTCACAGCGTAAAAGTACAAAATTCTCCACTTTCCCCCACTATATTTTTATTATTTTTTATAAAAAGTTATCAACAGGGTTATCAACGAATTATTATTTTTTAAAATACTGATAAAAAAGGGATTATTTTTCTATTAACATGTGGGGGATAAATAAGCGGGCAAATATCATTTTTATCAACAAGGAAGAAATTCAATTTGACGCGACACAAAATTATATCCAATTGAACGAGTACATTGAAATTCAATTTGTTGCCGATAAGAAAAATTACATTTTTAAGGTATGATGCTCTACGAAAGCGTGATATCCTCCAAAAGCTGCGCCACCGTTTTCCCAAAAACCGGATGCACCACTCCCGCCGCAATCTCATTCAAAGGCTCCAAAACAAACCGCCGTTTATGAAAAAGCGGATGGGGAAGTTGTATCTCGCCGGTATTCAAAATAATATTGCCATATAGGATTAAATCAATATCTATCAATCGGTCCTGATAGGAATGGCCGGTTTTTTCCTTGCGACCGATTTGCCGCTCAATTTCCTGCGTTTGTTTTAAAATTTCGAGGGGACTCAGGTCTGTTTCAACCGCTACAACTTGATTTAGAAATTTATTTTTAGACTTAAAGCCCCAAGGTTCGGTTTCATAAACAGAAGAAATAGCCGAAAAATTTCCTGTTTTTCCGGCTATTAACGATAGTGCTTTCTGTAAATTGAGATGTCTGTCGCCCAGGTTTGTACCCAAAGCCAAATATACGGTCATATAATCAACATAGCGTCGCCGTAAGCGCCGAATCTGTAACCTTCTTTAACAGCTATTTCATACGTGTTCATGATAAAATCGAATCCACCGAAAGCGGCTGTCTGCATCAACATGGTCGATAGCGGCATGTGAAAATTGGTGACTAAACAGGTAGCTACGGAAAAATCGTAAGGCGGAAAAATAAATTTATTTGTCCATCCGCTATATTCTTTCAAATGTCCTCGCGTTGTAACCGTACTTTCAACAGCGCGCAAAACGGAAGAACCGACAGCACAAACTTGTTTGTGGTTGTCTTTCGCCTGATTGACGATTTTCACGGCTTCCTCGCCGATTTTCATTTCCTCGGAATCCATTTTATGCTTCGTCAGGTCTTCCACGTCAATATCCCTGAAAGTTCCCAAACCGGAATGTACGGTAATAAAAGCAAATTCACATCCCTTGATTTCCAGGCGTTTCATCAATTCCCGACTGAAATGTAAACCGGACGAAGGTGCAATCACGGCGCCTTCGTTTTTCGCAAAAATGGTTTGATAACGTTCCGTATCTTCGGGAATTACTTCCCTGTTGATATAGCTCGGAATGGGCATTTCTCCCAAAGCGTACAACGCTTTTTTAAATTCATCGTGCGGCCCGTCATACAGGAAACGCAAAGTGCGGCCCCTCGATGTTGTATTGTCGATGACTTCGGCTACCATCGAATCGTCTTCCCCGAAATAGAGTTTGTTGCCGATACGTATTTTCCGGGCAGGATCGACCAATACGTCCCAAAGCCTGAAATCGGGATTTAACTCGCGAAGTAAAAAAACTTCAATTTTCGCACCGGTTTTTTCTTTGTTTCCATACAAACGCGCCGGAAAGACCAGCGTATCATTGAAAATAAACACGTCATTATCGCTAAAGTAACCGAGAATGTCCTTGAATATTTTGTGCTCAACCTTTCCTGTTTTTGGATGGACGACCATTAACCGCGATTCGTCCCTGTTTTTTGCAGGAAATAAACCGATAGATTCTTCCGGCAGGTTGAATTTGAATTTTGAGAGTTTCATATATAAAAAAACTAATTGAGTTATAAATAATATTGTCCAAAATCAGCAATTTTTATGCATTTGTCCAATGTAATATCTCCGATTCTCGTACGCTGTAATTGGATTAAGTGAGCGCCGGAATTCAAAGCAATGCCGATATCTCTTGCCAATGCCCGAATATAAGTTCCCTTACTGCAAACGATTCGCACTTTTATTTCATCCGGGAGGAAAGATAAAAGCGCTATTTCATCAATAACCAATAATTTAGGCTTCAACTCTACCGCAATTCCTTTTCTCGCCAAATCATAAGCCTTATTTCCTTGTACTTTAACGGCCGAATAAACCGGAGGAACTTGTTCGATACTACCGGTAAACCGTTGTAATACAGCTTCTACAGCTTCTTTTGTAATGTGACTTGTACCGTAAACAGCGTCAATTTCCGTTTCCAAATCGAAAGACGGAGTAGTGGCTCCCAATCGCATCGTAGCGACATATTCTTTCGTAAGATATTGAAGCTCATCAATTTTCTTTGTCGCTTTGCCAGTGCAAACAATCATTACACCGGTTGCCAAAGGGTCTAACGTTCCCGCGTGTCCGACTTTAATCTTCTTTATTTTTAAAAAACGAGAAATTTCATATCTTATTTTATTAACCAAATCAAAAGAAGTCCAATGAAGCGGCTTGTCTAAATATAAAATCTCTCCTTCCTGAAAATCCATACTATATAACTTCGAGATGGAAACCGCAATAAAGTAAAACCAGAATCAGCAAACCTGCCAGAATCCGGTAGTAACCAAATGCTTTGAAACCATATTTAGTGAGAAAGCCAATGAAAAACTTTATCGCTGCCATTGCTACAATAAATGCAACTATATTACCGATTATCAACAAATTAATATTGTCGATTAATAATTGCCTCGATTCGTCTTTGAGCAACAATTTCAACAATTTGTAGCCCGAAGCAGCCGCCATAGTCGGTACTGCCAGGAAGAATGAAAATTCCGCCGCCGTTTTCCTGCTGAATTTTTGCGACATCCCACCCACAATTGTAGCCATCGAACGAGACACGCCCGGAATCATTGCAATACATTGCGCCAAACCAATCTTAAACGCCTTGGAATCGGTCATTTCCGGTTCATCCTTTTCGGGATAAGTAAACCATTTGTCCACATAAAGCATAAAAATTCCACCGATAATCAACATCGCAGACACTACCCAAACATTTTCGAGTAAAGAATCAATAAAATCGCTTGCCAGAAAACCAATTATAGCTGCAGGAATAAAGGCAATCAGCAATTTCCGGTAGAAATCCCAGGACTGCCAAAACCTTTTCCAATACAAAACCAGGACGGACAAAATCGCCCCGAACTGGATAATTACGGTAAAAGCTTTGACAAAATCGTCACTTTTCACGCCCAGAAACCCTTGTGCAAGAATCATGTGTCCGGTGGAAGAAACAGGCAGAAATTCGGTCAGACCTTCAACAATAGCAATAATAATCGTTTGAAACCAATCCATGCTTATTCTTTTTCAATGATTTACTTTTTTTCGTCTTTCGGTTTTTTAAGAATCGCCCAAACAACCAAAACGAAACCGGCCATTGTAACGATGGGAGCAATTATGATTCGGCGCGCGTCGAAAATTGCCGGGTCGAACCCTGTTTCTTCGGTAGTTTTCGCTCCCGACATCAGCCAGAATCCAATGATAACCAACAGGATTGAAACGGCCAGAATGATAAAATTCTCTTTCCCGAAAACAAAATTTCTTTTATCCATTGTTTACTAATTTTTGTATAATTACTTTAATAATCTTTTTATTATCACACATAATATAAATCGTCACTTTCCATTCCGATATAGCGGTTTACGGCGAAAAATGTCGTCGCAGCGGTAATAACTACCCCTAAAACCATCACAACACCCAATACCACATAAAGCACATTCAAATTAATGATTTCCGAAATCCGCGTAATTTCGCCACCCACCGAAGCATCGCCCAATTTGCTTATCAAATAATATAAAAACCAGACTAACAACAAATTAGCAAGAACAGACGCAACGATTCCCATAAAAATATTCGTCCGGATAAAAGGCCAACGAATAAATCCGGGCGTAGCGCCGACCAATTTCATCGTATGAATCAAAAAACGCTTGGCATACACCGTCAAACGAATCGTATTGTTTATCAGAGCCACAGAAATTGCGAACAACACAACGGCCAGTATCAAAAAAATAATTCCTAATTTTTTCAGATTGTTATTGACCATTAGCAACAAATCGTTCCGGTATTCAATCGTATTGATATTCGTCGAAAAATTTCTGATTTCCTTTTCTATCGCCGGAATACTGTCGGCTTCGGCATAACGGGCATTCAGATTGACAACAACTATCGAAGGCAAAGGATTGAAACCCAGAAACGTAGACGGATCTTCGCCGATGTATTGCCTGGCAGCTTCATCTTTTGAAATATATCGGGCGGTTTTTACAAAAGGCGTATTTTCCAGTTGCATCAGCAAAGAATTGACTTGCGGCGCTTCCGTATCGTCGGACAAAACAATGTCGAACGAAAGGCTTTCTTTCATGTAAACGGATAATTTATTGGCAAATACTGTCAACAAAAGTATTAATCCCAACAGGAAAAGCACTAAAGAAATACTGACAATAACAGTTACTTTTGAATTGATAAAAGTCGCCGACGAAATTGTACGTTTATTTTTCATTCTTTCTGCCAAAATTGCTAATCTTTTAAC
>JAISXN010000135.1 GCA_031270525.1 Candidatus Symbiothrix sp.
TTGATACGTTTATCTTTGCTGTACAACAACATAGCCGTCGAAAACGGAATATAGGCTTTTGCCCCGTCACCCCAGGAATCTTCCGTAAAAACGCCGATTACCGTATAGCCCAATCCGCCGGCAAACACCTGTTCGCCGACAGCCGCGCCGTCCGGAAACAAAACATCTTTTGCCCGCTGGTTAATAACCGCCACCTTCCGGTTTTCTTTCACGTCCATATCATTGATAAAGCGTCCCTGTCCGTCCAGAATCTTTATACCGTTGATGTGCATAAATTCGGGTTCTATTCCTTGTAAAGAACAGGAGGTATGCTGGTTTTTGTAACTGACTTCAAGATCGTTGTATGTCATGCCCGAAACATGAACGGTTTGGGGCAACTGTTCCCTCGCCAACCGCAAATCGTTGTCGTTGAATTTAACAGGCCGGTTGTCGGGAAATCCCTGATAAGGTTTAGACGTACGGCGTCCCCAAAGCTCATAGCTGTTTCTCGCACGTCCGGCGAAATTGGAAGTTACACCGTTTTTCAGACCGTTACCCGCACAAAGCAGAAAACAAAACATGAATATTCCCCACGAAATGGAAAGTCCCGTCAAAAAAGCACGCAGCTTATTTTTCCGGATTGTATCAAATATTTCTGTCCACTTATCTAAATCAAACATAAAAATTGAGAATTGAGAATTGAGAATTGAGAATGACGAATTGGAAATGACGAATTGAGAATGATGAATTGAGCTTTTAATTCTCAATTCTCAATTACCATTTCAATAATTCCGTCTTTTAGGTGAATAATTTTATCCGTTGCATCCGCAACGCTTTGTTCGTGCGTCACGATAATCATTGTCATACCCTCTTTGTTCACATCCCGAAGCAAACCAATCATTTCCTCCGAAGTTTTACTGTCCAAAGCGCCGGTAGGCTCGTCCGCCAGAATAATTTGCGGTTTGGCAATCAAGGCGCGGGCGATAGCCACACGCTGTTTTTGTCCGCCCGACAACTCATTGGGACTGTGTTCCGCCCATTCCTTTAAACCCATCTTATCCAGATACTCTAAAGCAATCCGGTTGCGTTTTTTCCTGCTTACACCTTGATAATAAAGCGGAAGCGCAACATTTTCCATTGCATTTTTGAAATTAATCAGATTAAAAGACTGGAAAACAAAACCAATCATCGTATTCCGTAACTCTGCCGCCCGCGATTCGCTCAAACCCCTTATCAAAATATCATTCAGATAGTAATTTCCCTCATCATACGTATCCAAAATGCCTAAAATATTCAATAACGTTGATTTACCGGAACCGGAAGCGCCCATAATCGAAACCATTTCTCCCTGCTTGATCTCCAGGTTAATTCCTTTTAAAACATGAAGCGGCGCCCCATTATGATAAGTTTTATTGATTCGTTGCAATTTGATCATTATTTCCAACTCTTTTTTATATTATAGACGAAAAAATAGCTTTTTTATTACATTCTATGTAAAACAATTTCTTTTAATACATTCTCGGCTGCAAATGTATAAATAAAAAAGGTACTTTGCAATACCAAGTATATTATTTATACAAAATCTAATTTAATCATCAATATGAAACACCTCTTTTGTCATACAGAATATAAGCATGTGAAGATTAGCAAGAAATGGTTAAATAAACCATCCCTTTTGTGTGTAATATTAGTTATTTTATGTAAATTTGCGGGCAAAAATTTCAATAAACCAGTGGGCAAAAATAAATTACGCAAATTTGAAGAAATGAACACCTATTCCCATGTATTTCAATACCCTTTCGCCGTTTTAAAGGAAAAAGAATTTGAAATGAAAGGAAAATGGAACGAGTCGTTTTTTAAGAATAACCGTCCGATAGTCATCGAATTAGGCTGCGGAAAAGGAGAATATACGGTAAGTCTGGCTAAAATCTTTCCCGATAAAAATTTCATCGGAATAGATATAAAAGGCGCCCGAATGTGGAGCGGAGCCACCCAAGCCCAACAAGAAAACCTAAAAAATGCAGCTTTCATAAGAACACACATTGAATTGATAGACCGGTTTTTTGCACCGGGCGAAGTGTCCGAAATCTGGCTCACATTCCCCGACCCGCAAATGCATAAAGTCAATAAACGAATGACTTCTACCCGGTTTATGAACCTTTACAGCCGGATTTTGAAAGAAAACGGAGTAATCCACCTGAAAACCGACAGTAATTTCATGTTTACCTATACCTGCGAAATGGTAAAAACCAATTGTTTTCCGGTATTAGTTCAAACCAATAACCTGTATGAAAGTCATTTAGCAGACGAAATTCTTTCCATCCGAACATTCTACGAACAACAATGGCTTGACCGGGGCATCCCGATCAAATACATTCGCTTTGCGCTTGAAACACGCGAAACTTACGTCGAACCTGAAGTAGAAATTGAACGGGACACATATACAATCAAAAAAATTACGAATTACGGGAGAAGCAACCCTGATTCGTAATCCGTAATTTGTAACTCGTAATTTGTAATCCGTAATTCAAATGAATATAAATCCGAAAATAATTCATGACGCACTTGAAAAAGTACGCTATCCGGGAACAGGCAAAAATATTGTCGAAATGGGTATGATTGAAGACGATATACGCATCGAAAGAAACAAAGTAAGTTTTTCCATTATTTTTGAAAAACCGAACGACCCATTTATGAAGTCCCTAATCAAAGCCGCCGAAGCCGCTATTCTGGCCTATGCCGGCGAAGAGATTGATATCAAAGGAAATATAAACACAAAAACCAAACAACCTCCCAAACCCGCTCCAATCAAGTTATTACCCGGAGTGAAAAATATCATTGGTATTGCTTCCGGCAAAGGCGGAGTAGGAAAAAGCACTGTCTCAACCAATTTAGTCGTAGCCTTGGCAAAATTGGGCTACAAAGTCGGACTCCTGGATGCCGATATTTACGGACCATCCATCCCCAAAATGTTTCATGCGGAAGATGCAAAACCTTACATGGAAAAAATCGGGGAACGAGACCTTATCATGCCTGTTGAACAATACGGAGTGAAAATCCTCTCTATCGGCTTCTTTGTCAATAAGAAAGACGCTTTGGTCTGGCGGGGAACGATGGCCGGAAACGCCCTGAAACAATTAATTACCGACGTCCATTGGGGAGAATTAGATTATTTTCTTTTGGACCTCCCTCCCGGAACAAGCGACATTCATCTGACTTTAGTTCAAACACTTGCCGTGACAGGTGTTGTGATTGTCACCACGCCTCAGGAAGTAGCCTTAGCCGACGCACGCAAAGGAATCAGCATGTTTACCTCCGAAAAAATCAACGTGCCGGTTATCGGATTGGTCGAAAACATGGCATGGTTCACACCGGCCGAACTGCCTGAAAATAAATACTATATCTTTGGAAAAGGAGGCGGGAAACAAATAGCCGGAGAAATGCACATCCCTTTACTCGGACAAATACCGATTGTCCAAAGCATCTGTGAAGGAGGAGATTCGGGAAAACCGGTCGCCTTGAACGAATCAATGACCGGAGAAGCATTTCGACTTCTGGCTACAAAAATGGTTGAACAAGTTGAAATTCGGAACAAAAACAGGTCCGTTACCAAACGGGTAGAAGTTATAAACAGCAAATAATTTGAATCTGATTTTATCGCTACAATGACAAAACCGGATTTCTCTTATCCGAAATTCAAAGCAATCGCCGCAGCAATATCCTTAAATTCTTCCGGAGTAAGTTTTTGCTTGAGATTTGAAAAATTCATATCCGATTCCCTGTTGATAGGAATCAAATGAATGTGAGCATGAGGAACTTCCAATCCGATAACCGCAACCCCTACCCTTTTACAAGGAATGGCTTTTTGTATGGCTTTCGCCACTTTTTTCGAAAAGACAAACAAGTCTCCAACCGTCCGGTCATCCAAATCGTAAATATAGTCCGTTTCATTTTTGGGAACAACCAACGTATGCCCCTTTGCCACCGGATTAATATCCAAAAAGGCGTAAAAATCAGCGCTTTCCGCTATTTTATAACTCGGTATTTCACCTGCGATTATTTTACTAAAAATGGTCATAAAGTAATATCAACAATTTCAAAATTCATTATTCCGTTCGGAACTTTAATATCCACAACATCGCCCACTTTTTTGCCCATAAGACCCTTCCCGATGGGCGTACCGACAGCGATTTTTCCTTGCTTCAAATCCGCTTCGCTTTCCGAAACCAAAGTATAAGACATCTTTTGATCATTTTTGGTATTCCTGATGGTAACTTTATTTAAAATCTGCACGCTATCGGTTGAAATTTGGCTTTCATCAATCAAGCGGGAATTAGAAATCAAAGTCTTCAATTGGGAAATTTTGGCTTCCAGTAATCCTTGTGCTTCTTTAGCTGCATCATATTCCGCATTTTCGGACAAATCGCCTTTATCTCGCGCTTCTGCAATTTGTCTCGAAATCGCAGGACGTCGTTCCGTTTCAAGATAATTCACTTCATCGAGGAGTTTATTATATCCCTCTTTTGTCATGTAATGTACAGCCATATCAATTGTAAATGTTTATTATTAAAAAATATAAAAAGAATTCCGATCAATTCAGACCGGAACTCCAATTTGTGAGGCCAAAGGTAAAATGAATTTACCACTTTTCCAAATTTAAAAGAATGTTTTATAACATGGTAGATTCAACTACTGCATGCAACATGGTTTTGTGCATTGGGTACACGGTGCACGGTAATTTCGACAGGCTCAATCACCGGCGGCCTCACAAACCGGTGATTCGGATAAAGCGTACCTTATCCGATTCCGGCTTGAATATTTTTTAACAGACTCAATTAATGTTGATTTTGAACAACCGCCTTTTTCCATCCTGTCATTTGCCTGGATATACTCTCAATGGATTCCCATACCGGCGCTTGGTTTGATAATTTTTTATGTACTTCACAAACAAATAAGCGCTTCGCTCGTAGGCTTTCCAAAAACTGCCTTCTTTATACAGGTGAATACAATTGATATTCCCTTCTTCGATAAAAATAATCCCGGAAATTTCCATTTTTGAATATAAGTGTGTATGAGTGTTCTACTTTTTT
>JAISXN010000036.1 GCA_031270525.1 Candidatus Symbiothrix sp.
TCCAATCGAAAATGTTTTTTGCAACTGTTACATTGCCATTTCTGTGTCCCGTTTCCTGTTTTACCCTGCCTGACCAAACCGTTGCTGTGGCTGTGAGGACACTGAAGTTCTCTTGTGTGTATCATTGTATGCTTTTTTGTGATCGAAAAGATACATATTTGTTCTGATAATTTAAGACATTACCAACGAAAGTATCAGGGCAGTTCCGTAACGCTGAGGGAAAAGGTACTGAACGATTTGCCGGGATTTGCCCGGTTATTGATACTACTGTCAAAAATGGGCCGGATGTTTTTTGCGCTTTGAAATGTATGGCGAATATTCAAATTACGAATAGTGCCTGAGTAGTTACAAAAAAAGATTTTGTAGAAAACCGCGAAATAAGCGCAAGTCTTGGCAACGGGTTTAGCAAAGTCCGCTTGGCAATACAGTCCAAAAGCGGAAGCGCCCGAATCATCATTTACGAAATGTGCCTCAAAAGTCGATGGCGATATAGTAGTTTTGGTTGATACGACAAATCCGAAAGGGATACAATGAGCGAAAACGAATATATCAAAATCTTGCAGGAATTTATTTCCGAACAATGGCGGCTTTGTAAGATATAAAATTTATTTTTTTACATCGCACAAACCACTATAAAATAGTTTGTGCGATTTTATTTTAAAAGAATTGGAAAATAATAAATCTTCCAAGCCATACAATTTCGTAAATTTCTTCCCGAAAATCCTACAAAAAATGTAAGTTTTTAGCAAAATAAACAATCTAAAAACTTTTATATCTTGCTGTATTACAGTTTATTATTCGATTTGGCGCGTTTTTTGAATATGCATTTGAAAATAAAACTTGTATGCGCTCGGTTTTCCAAATTGACGGCAGATATGGAAGTTGTAAAAAATGGAACATTAGACCTCTTGCGAAACGAACTAAATAGCAGTATCTTTGCGTCATGAGATACGATAATATCAAAAATTACAGTCCGGAAGAATTTCGGCGCTTAACGGGAGTAAAGCCCGATACATTCGCAGTCATGGTAGAAGTATCAGGAAAGGCTTACGCTGTTACGGTGGCCGTTAGTCGAAGTTGACCATGGAAGAAATGTTATTGGCGAGGCATGGGTATTTACGGGAATACCGTCCATTGCTCACATTGCAGCCGGTTACGGCATTTCGGAAAGCAAGCTGTTCCGGTCTGTCAGACGGGTGGAAAATACGCTCATAAAAGACGGACGTTTTCATTTGCCCGGCAAGGAAGCGTTGATAAAAAGCGATATGTCTTGTCCTGAAATAGCTTTACAAAAAAAAGTAAAGCAAATGAGAAAAGTACAAAGGAAGAATTATTCAGAAGAATTTCGGGAAAAAGTATTGGCTGCATATTACGACGGTCAGGAAACAGTTTTGATGATAGCTCGCAGGTTTGGCGTGAAGCGCGATACAGTGTCCGGTTGGGTTCGCAGGCATGATAAAGCAAAAAAGCTACTTTTGCATTATCAAAAAGCAAGCAGATGAACAGGACAGAAGCAAAACAGGATGCTACGGATTCCCGTATAAAATCGTTGGAAGCGGAACTGGAACGCGAGCGTATGCGTTCGATCGTATTGGAAAAGATGATTGATGTCGCCGGGCGGGAATTAGGGGTCGATATCCGAAAAAAGTTTGGTGCCAAACAGTCCAGGAAGTGAAATTAACACATACAAATTACAGTATGGCAGATTTATGCAAACTGTTTGGTAAAAGCCGTCAGGCATATTATGAACGAAGTAATTATCGCGTCAATCAAGGCGTGGAGGAAAATGAAGTTTTGCATATGGTTCGTGAAACACGCAAAGATTTCCCACAAATGGAAGCGAAGAAGTTATTGATTTATATCCGGCCGCAATTATCGGCATTGGGAATAAAGATTGGTCGTGATGCCTTTATTGAGTTGCTGTACCGCAATTTCATGCCGGTCAGACGTATGAGGAACAAGCGCAAAACCACCTGCTCAAACCATTGGATGCATAAATACCCCAACTTGATACGCGAGTATACTCCAACTGCCCCGAATCAGCTGTGGGTAAGCGACATAACATATTTAGAAACAAAAGCCAAAGTCGCTTATCTCTCTTGGATTACCGATGCCCGGTCACATAAGATTGCAGGATGAAATCTTGCATCCACGCTTCGCGCATCAAACGCGATAAAGGCATTACAAATGGCATTGGATACGCTTCCGGCGCAGAAACAGCACAAACTGATTCATCACTCGGACAGGGGTAGCCGGTATTGTTGCGCCCGCTATGTGAAGCTGCTCAATAAATACAATGTCATGATAAGTATGACTGAAGGGGGAAATCCCCGAGAAAATGCAATAGCCAAGCGTGTGAATGGGATATTGAAAACGGAATGGTTGAATGTAAAGACAACCGCGACTTTGAGTGAAACAACCGAATTTGTGCGTAAAATTATTGGATTGTACAATCATCAACGCCCGCATCAAAGTATCGGTTACATGGTTCCCGCACAGGTTCATCCAACAGGAATAAAGACAGACAAAAAATGGAGAAATTATTTTTAATGAACAGGGACACAAACGATTCACTATTGTTCCGTTTGGGTTTTTAAGGCATCTAACTCCCAAAATTACAGTAAAA
>JAISXN010000083.1 GCA_031270525.1 Candidatus Symbiothrix sp.
GCAGTATATTTATAATTTTTTGTAATATGGGAAAAGAAGGCGCGCACTCATAACTTAATCACTATTCCCAATTTCCACAAAGACGGATTGAAATTAACCTGCTTCGCACTGTTTTCCCAATCACTATCCACCACCGTGATTCCCAAGCCTCCCGTTTGAAGATTCACGCCGAAATGATCGGAAAAGAACCATGTTAATTCAGGGGACAGCTGCGTGTAGAAGTACGGCACATCGTTGGATTGTTCATAACCTCTAACAATTGGCTTGGTTACAGATGACAACCCTGCGTAGGCAGGGACAGGGATAGTGGCTATAGATATTACTGTTCCCGAATAATCGCCATTCACACGTCCGTAACCTAAATAAAATCCGGGCGTAAAATACAAATTACGCCATATCGGCACATAACGGCTTACATACAAAGCCCCGCCATAAGCATTTAATGTAACAGCGCTTTGTTCTGCGAAAGCAGCTTCCAAAGCTTCTTCTGTGAATTCAAATAATTGTCCTAGCGCTTCCGTTTTACTGCGAGTGTATTCGAAGCCCAGCCCCCAAACCCAGTTCCGGTATTTATAGCCGGCAGATAAAAGAAAACCTCCCTCTTTGCTTGCAGCACTGTAGCTGTTAACACTTTGAAGCAGATTGCTGTTCGACGTTTCATTGTAGTTGCCGTCCAAGCGGATGACGAGTCCATTATCACTTACCTGTCCGTAGGAGCAGGCGATTGCAAAAATGCAGTTGATTAATAAAATTGTTTTTTTCATAAAATGTTTGTTCTTATTTACTTTCTAATTTATATCGGCGCAAAGGTAAAAATTTATTTTGAGTGGTAATACATTTTGTGTAAAATCGGCTAAATCTTTTCTTGTACAGTTTCACAGGAAATTTTTATTTGTCTGTGTGTAATTGAGAAATTAGGATTGTTAAAAAGTTTTAGAGCATTTTCGGTAGAAATTATTTGGAACGCAAATTACACAAATTTACGGTTTAAATGGGGATATAAAAAACAAAAGGTTGCCGAAATCACTTCGTCAACCTTCCTAATTGAATTACTAACCCTTAACTATAACTAATGAAATAACACTCTTTGATATATAAGATAGAATTTAAAGTAAAAGGTTTAAATGAAAGACCAAAAAAATCTCATATTTTTTGCAAAAAAATCATAAATAATTGATTTTTATGTAAATAAATTTATAAATTTTTTTCTTATTTAAACGAATTCAAAATAGTTATAAAAAACGATTGTTTTTTCGCGGGAATTAACGATCTTTGCAAAAAATTGAGAAAACGAAATGAAACTTTCCGAGTTAAAACCGGGGCAAAGCGGGATTATTATAAAAGTGAGAGGGCGGGGCGCCTTTCGTCGGCGGATTATAGAAATGGGATTTGTGAAAGGTAAAAAAGCGGAAATGCTTACCAAAGCGCCTTTGAAAGACCCAACTGTTTACAAAATAATGGATTATGAAGTTTCCCTGCGAAAAAGCGAAGCTGAATTAATCGAGATTGTTACCGGCGAAGAAATTCAACCTTCCAACGAACCCGAAAAACGGCTTTTGGTACTCAACGAGGAAAAACTGCTTTCATTAGCCAACGAAAAAAGTAAAGTCATCAATGTGGCTTTGGTCGGAAATCCCAATTCGGGAAAAACTTCGCTTTTCAATATCGCTTCGGGTACGCACGAACGTGTTGGTAATTACAGCGGGGTGACTGTTGACGCCAAGGAAGGCAAATTCAAGTATAAAGGTTACACGTTCAATCTGATTGATTTGCCGGGAACTTATTCCTTGTCGGCCTATTCACCCGAAGAACTTTACGTCCGGAAACAAATTTTCGAAGGTACGCCCGATATTATTATCAATGTGGTATCGGCTTCCAACTTGGAAAGAAATCTTTACCTGACTACCCAGCTTATTGATATGGATGTAATATCGGTAATCGCCTTGAATATGTACGACGAAATGGAGAAATCGGGCGCTAAGCTCAATTATCAGTCCTTGGCGGAAATGATTGGTTATCCGATTGTTCCAACGGTTGCCAAATCGGGAAAAGGAATTCCCGAACTTTTCGATCAGGTGATTGAGGTATATGAACGCCGGAGTCCGGTTGCCCGCCATGTCCACATCAATTACGGCGAAGAAATCGAAACAGGAATCCAGCATGTTAAAAAATTGCTGAAAGACGAAACCCAACTCGGAATCGAAACTTCCCGCCGTTACCTCAGTATTCTTTTGCTTGAAGGCGATAAATTGGGTGAACAAATGGTTTCCGGGTTGCAGGGAGCGAAACAAATCCTCAAAGAAAGGGATATTCACGCCCAATACATTCGTGACGATTTCAGGGAAGACGTCGAAACAGCTTTTACCGACGCTCGTTACGGCTTCATTGACGGCGCTTTACAGCAGACATTCAAAGCCGGGAGAACAGATTCTCAGAAAATTACGCATCGAATTGATAAGTTTGTGACTAATAAAATATTGGGTTTCCCGCTTTTTTTCCTGTTCATGTTTGTGATGTTCGAAGGAACTTTTTTCCTCGGCGAATATCCGATGCAATGGATCGAGCAACTGGTCGCAGCTTTTGGCAGTTTTATCGATGGCCTGATGTCCGAAGGCCCGCTCAAAAGCCTGTTGATTGACGGAATTATCGGGGGCGTCGGTTCTGTAATCGTTTTTCTGCCTAACATTGTGATTTTGTACCTTTTTATTTCTTTTATGGAAGATACAGGCTACATGGCGAGGGCAGCTTTTATCATGGATAAATTCATGCAGAAAATGGGTTTGCACGGAAAATCATTTATTCCCCTCGTGATGGGTTTCGGTTGCAACGTGCCCGCCATTATGGGCGCACGGATTATCGAAAGCCGGAATACCCGTTTGATTACCATACTGGTCAATTCGTTGATGTCCTGTTCGGCGCGGCTGCCGGTTTACCTTTTGCTGGTTGGCGCTTTCTTCCCCAGGTATGGAGGCCTGGCGCTTTTCGGATTGTACATTACGGGAATTATACTGGCCATTATTATGTCGCGCATTTTCAAAAAATTCTTAGTGAAAGGCGAAGATTTACCTTTTGTGATGGAATTGCCACCTTACCGTATGCCGACGCTGAAAGCCATGAACCGCCACGGATGGGATAAAACTTCCCAATACCTGAGAAAAATGGGAGGCGTTATTCTGGCAGCTTCTATTATCGTTTGGTTCCTGGAATATTTTCCACAAGATGCGGGTAAAGAAAATTCTTATATCGGGAAAATCGGCCATTTCATCGAGCCGGTCGTAAAACCTTTGGGATTTGACTGGAAAATCGGAACAAGCCTGGTTTCCGGAATGGCTGCTAAGGAAATAATAGTAAGCACTTTAGGGGTAATCTATACCGGTGATGGCGATAATGACATGCTTTTGAAAGAACAGTTACACGCAGAGCAAACTCCTGATGGAAATCCGGTTTTTACGCCTTTGGTAGCGATTAGTTTCCTGCTGTTTGTCTTGATTTATTTTCCCTGTATAGCCACGATTGTGGCCATTAAAAACGAGTTGGGCTCTTGGAAATGGGCTTTGTTTGTAGTTGTTTATACGACCGCTTTAGCCTGGTTGGTAAGTTTTACGGTTTATCAGGTGGGGACAATGTTGGGATTGTAAATCGCAAAAACGCTGAAATTAACAGCCCCATACGTACGCCGTTGAACGAAATACGGCAGATGGGAAAAGTCCTGTTCTTTGGGGTGTTCCATGATAAAAACGCTTTCGGGCTTTAATAACCGTCGCGAAAAAATCATTTCGGGAATTTGCGACAATTCCGGCAAAGAATAAGGCGGATCGGCAAAAATAAAATCAAAAGTTTGCTTAGCGAATTCTATGTATCTGAATACATCGGTTTTAATGGCGGTTAAGTTTTCGGCTGCCAACACGGCTTTCACTTTTTTGATAAAAGCGTAATGAGCAGGGTCTTTTTCGACGCAAACAACTTCCTTGCAGCCTCTTGAAACCAATTCAAAAGCAATGCTTCCGGTTCCCGAAAACAAATCCAAAGCAACCGTATCTTCCAAATCAATCAGGTTGCCGATTACATTGAAAATATTTTCTTTGGCAAAATC
>JAISXN010000140.1 GCA_031270525.1 Candidatus Symbiothrix sp.
ACTATGGGCGGCGTCATCATCATCATTGCGATTCTCGTTCCGGTTTTGTTATTGGCCCGGCTGAACAACGTTTATATCATTCTGATGCTGATTACCACCGTTTGGCTTGGAACGATTGGATTTATAGACGACTACATCAAAGTAATCCGGAAAAACAAAGACGGTTTGAGCGGTAAATTCAAAATTGTAGGCCAAGTCGGCCTGGGTTTAATTGTCGGCCTGACCATATATTTAAGCCCCAATGCTGTGATACGCGAAAACGTTGAAATCCGTAAGAACGATGTTATCACGGAAATTGTTTACAACAAAGAGGTTAAATCAACGCAAACTACCATCCCTTTTGTGAAAAACAACAATTTCGATTATCGGAATCTGGCGTCTTTCATGAAGAATCACCGGACAGCGGCGACCTGGATTATTTTTGTGATTGTCACGATATTCATTGTAACGGCTGTTTCCAACGGAGCTAATCTCACCGACGGATTGGACGGATTGGCAGCCGGCAGTTCGGCCGTTATAGGCGTCGCTTTGGGTATATTGGCATACGTGTCAAGCCATATCAAATATGCCGCTTATCTGAATATCATGTATATTCCCGGCTGTGAAGAATTGGCGGTTTTCGCAAGCGCATTTATCGGCGCCTGTATCGGATTTTTGTGGTACAACGCTTTTCCGGCGCAAGTTTTTATGGGAGATACGGGTTCGCTCACTTTGGGCGGTATCATTGCCGTTTTTGCGATTGTGATTCACAAAGAATTGTTGTTACCGATTCTATGCGGTGTTTTCTTAGTAGAAAATCTATCGGTGATGATGCAAGTCAGTTATTTCAAATACACAAAAAGAAAATACGGTGCGGGGAAACGTATATTTAAGATGACGCCTTTGCATCACCATTTCCAAAAAGCCGGTAATGCAGGGATTGACGCTTTGATACAAAAGCCGTTAATGGCTATTCCCGAGTCGAAAATTGTTGTCCGTTTTTGGTTGATTGGGATTATTCTGGCGGTTTTGGCGATTGCGACTTTGAAAATGAGGTAATTGATTATGAACAAAACATGATAATGATAAACATCAAAAAGAAAGAAAACAAAGGCATCAATTTGGCTGAATTTATGCCTTCGGTTCTTCGCCGGCTCGTAGTACTCGGCGCAGGCGAAAGCGGCGCAGGCGCCGCCGTCCTGGCAAAAAAGAAAGGTTTCGACGTTTTCGTTTCGGATTTATCGACCATAAAAGACAAATACAAAGAAATTCTGGAGAGATACGAAATTCCCTACGAAGAAGGTTTCCATACGGAAGAAAAAATCCTGAACGCCAATGAAGTCATCAAAAGCCCCGGTATTCCCGACAAAGCGCCGATAGTCAAAAAACTGACCGCTCAAAATACGCCGGTCATTTCCGAAATCGAATTTGCCGGTCGGTATACGAATGCTAAAACTATCTGTATCACTGGAAGCAACGGCAAGACGACTACAACCATGCTGACTTACCACATCCTGAAAAGCGCCGGATTGAACGTCGGTTTGGCGGGAAACGTCGGCGAAAGTTTCGCATTGCAGGTTGCCGAACAAGATTACGATTATTACGTCATTGAACTGAGCAGTTTCCAATTGGACGGAATGTACGATTTTCGTGCGGATATTGCTGTTTTGCTGAATATTACGCCCGATCATCTCGACCGTTACAACTACGAAATGCAGAACTACGTCGATGCTAAGATGCGGATTATTCAAAATCAGACGGCGGCGGATGCTTTTATCTTTTGGAATGGAGACCCGACGGTCAAATTACGAATTACGAATTACGGATTACGGAATGACAAAAAACTATGCCCGGCGCTTTATCCTTTCGCTCAATTTAAAGAAGAGGGCGTGATTGCATATACCGAAAATAAACAAATAATTATAAATACTCCTAAAGGAAATTTCAACATGGAAGAAGAGTTAGTAGCATTAACCGGAACACACAATTTGTACAATTCATTGGCAGCGGGAATCGCAGCCAAATTGTTGGATATCAAGAATGAAGATATCCGTCGTTCCTTAAGTGATTTCAAAGGGGTTGAACACCGTTTGGAAAAAGTGGCCAAAGTGCGGGGCGTCGAATACATCAACGACTCGAAAGCGACAAATGTCAATTCGACCTGGTACGCCCTGCAAAGCATGAAAACGCCTGTCGTCCTGATTCTTGGCGGAACGGACAAAGGCAACGATTACAGGGAAATCGAAGCATTGGTAAAAGAAAAATGCCGCGCCCTGATTTATCTCGGCGTGGATAATTCCAAATTGCACAAGTTTTTCGACGGAAAAGTAAGTCAAACAACCGAAGCACATTCCATGGAAGAAGCTGTTTCAAAAGCGTATGACATTGCCGAAACAGGCGACACGGTATTGTTGTCCCCCTGTTGCGCCAGCTTCGATTTGTTTGAAAACTACGAAGACAGAGGCAAACAATTTAAACATTATGTCAGAAAACTTTGAAAATTGAGAATTGAGAATTGAGAATTGAGAATTAAAAAATTCTTATTCTGTAATTCTCAATTCTCAACTCTCAATTCTCAATTAAATTATCATGGATTTTTTAAGTAAAATATTTCGTGGCGACCGTGTAATCTGGATGATTTTCACGTTTTTGTGCGCCATATCAATCATCGAAGTGTACAGTGCATCCAGTACGCTGACTTTCAAAACGGACTATTGGCGGCCGATCATGAAACACGTCATGTTTTTGTTAGGCGGCTTATTTGTCGTGTTGGCAGTTCACAGTTGCCGGCCCAAGTATTTTTCCATTGCTCTGTTGGCGCTTCCTCTAACTTGGTTTTTATTGGTTGTTACCAAACTTACCGGTACGGAAACAAATGATGCAACCCGCTGGTTATCAATCGGAGGAATAAGTTTTCAACCTTCGGAACTTGCCAAACTTTGTTTGATTGGGACAACCGCATTTTTCCTTTCCAAATATAAAAACACGGAAAAAAACATTCACTACCGCTTAATTTTGATTTCGGCGGTAATTAC
>JAISXN010000156.1 GCA_031270525.1 Candidatus Symbiothrix sp.
TAACGCCGCCTTTCACGCTTCACGACGATGAGTGCGATGGTTATTTTTCCTTATATTATATTCATTTCTATGAAAACAATATTAACAAAGAATCAATTTTCGATAAATATGATTTTCCGGTAAAACAACAGGCTGCACCTTTGAATTTGACTTTAATCGAACGTTTGCACGAAATCAATCCGAATCGCGGACTCGTGAATATTGACCCGAAGATGTACGACAATCCGCCGACTTTTTCACAATATACGGCTAATAACAATAAATTGCCATATCATACACTGGTTGAAACACAAAGTATTCTGGCGGTTTTGATGTCCCGTTTTCTGGAATGTAGAACGCGGAAAACCATTGATAAGGATATACGAATCAACAAAAGTTTGCAATACATTCACGAACACATTAATAGGGATATTTCTATCGGCGATTTGGCCGGGATTTCCTGTGTTTCAAACGATCATTTCATCCGTCTGTTTAAAAAGGAAATGCTTCAAACGCCGACGAAATATATCACTGCCAAGAAAATGGAAAAGGCGCAATTACTCCTTCTTACGACGGACCTGTCGGTCAGAAATGTTGCAATGGAGCTGGCTTTAGACAATATTTCTTATTTTAACAAAGTTTTCAAGGAATATACCGGAAAAACGCCTCTGGCATATCGCAAGGAATTTAATGTGTGATAAAACTGAAAGCATTAGAACATAGTTGTTTGTATTCTTTATTAAAAAAGATTCATTTCGGGAGTTGTTTTATTGGCCCAAACTAACTACCTTTGCGGTCGATATAAATAATTTAATAACTATGATTCTTGTCTGTTTATATGTAGGTTTTTTTTAAGTTTTTTCTAAGAATAACGTTTGATAGGTAGGTAGTTTGAGAGAAATTTGTATCTTTTAATTTATAGTAATATTAATTTTTAATTATGTAAAAATGAAAAAGATTTTTTTAACTTTAACTTTATGTAGTTTTGTAGGAGCAATGTTTGCTCAAGGTGTAAAATATGGTGTTACAGCCGGTTTGAATGTGTCGAGTATCAATATAAGTGAAGCTGAGGACATAGATCTTGGTTATAAACCCGGGTTTCAAGCAGGTGTTGTTGTTGATTGGGGAATTACACAAAATTTATCTATCATCCCTGAATTGAATTTTTCCCAAAAGGGAACTAAAATTAGTCAGCAGGGGGATGAAGGAAAACTGAATTGGAATCTGACTTTGAATTATTTAACGCTACCGGTCAATCTTGCTTATAAATTTGATTTGGGTTTAGACCAAAAATTATTGGTTTTTGCCGGACCTTACTTGGGCTATGGTCTTTCTACAAGCCATAAAATAAAAGTTAAAGTAGATGGGGCTACAGTGAACGTTGATACAGATAAGTATCTTAAAGAAGTATATGGAGACAAAAATGCATTGAAATTCGGTTCAAAGGATAATCAGTTTAAAAGGTTTGATTTTGGGGCAAATGTAGGAGTTGGATATCAATATTCCAATATCTTATTTAAACTTCAATACAACTTGGGTTTAGTTAACATAGTTCCTGATAAGGATGAAAATTGGAAAAATTCAAACTTTGGAGTAACAGTAGGTTATATGTTCTGATTATTATAGAAAAAATCGCGCATATCCGCGCAGAAAATCTTCAACAGGCATTCGTTTTTTACCTGCCTGTTGAAGATTTTTTATTCGGATAAAACCGTCGGAAGTTGCGACGTCCAATTGTTTTTTTCCATCGGTGACAATACTTCCGGGAGTTAAATTATGCTGTCCGGTTTTTTTTTCGGCTTCGAAAATTTTTAATATAAGTAATTCATTTTGAGTTGTTTTTAATTCAGTCCATGCAGTAGGGTAGGGCGACAGTCCCCGGATAAAGTCATAGACTTCTTTGGTTGTTTTGTTCCAATTAATCCGGCAAGTTTCTTTGAAAATTTTAGGCGCCGGTTTTAGTATTTCTTCGTTGGAAATGAGCGCTTTTTGTTCTACGGAATACACTTCCTTATTGATAATTGCATCAACTGTTTTGATGACTAAGTTTGCACCGGTTCGCATCAATTGGTCGTGGATAATTCCGGCATTATCCGTTTCTTCGATGGGAATCCGTTCCTGAAAAATGATTTTTCCCGTATCAATTTCGTGGGTGAGGAAAAACGTAGTGACGCCCGTTTCTTTTTCTCCGTTGATAATTGCCCAGTTGATAGGGGCGGCTCCGCGGTATTGAGGTAACAAAGAGGCATGAAGATTGAACGTTCCTGAGGGCGGCATGTTCCAAACAACTTCAGGCAACATCCTGAAAGCGACAACAATCTGTAAGTCGGCTTTCCAGGCTTGCAATTGTTTCAGAAAATCCGGGTCTTTCAGTTTTTCCGGCTGAAGCAAAGGAAGATTTTGCGACAAAGCATATTCTTTTACCGGGCCGGCTTGCAGCACGCTTTGATGTTTTCCCATCGGTTTATCGGGCATTGTGATAACGCCGACTACGTTGTAACCGCTTTCTACTAAGGTGCGCAGGCTTTCGACGGCAAAATCGGGGGTGCCCATGAAAACGATGCGGGGAAATATTTTTAATGTCTTATCCATTGGTCAAATCTGTTTTTAATTATGTAGTAAATATACAATTGCAGAGAACTAATCATCCCCCGAAAAATTCTCAACCAAAACCTCCCGGTAAGCATTAAATATCTTTGACTTAGAAACAAAACCCAGATATTTGCCTTCGTTGTCGATAACAGGTAAGTTCCAAGCCTTGGTATCGTCGAAAATCCGCATGATTTTCTCCATCGGCATGGAAATGTTGATTTTTGCGGGAGGCGAAACCATGAATTTCTTCACTTTGAAACGGTCGTACAATTCGGGACGAAACATGATATTCCGAATATCATCCAACAAAACAACCCCCCGTAATACATTATTATCGTCGGTAACCGGAAATACATTCCTGCTGGATTTGGCGATAACTTTCACGATGTCGCCCAAAGTCATTTTCGGGTGTACAACCATAAAATCGTTTTCGATAACGGTATTCAGGTTTAACAAGGTAAGCACCGCTTTATCTTTGTGATGTGTCAATAATTCGCCTTTCTGGGCTAAACGCATGGAATACAAGCTATAACGTTCGAAGCACAAAATCGTAATGTAAGCGCTGAGGGAAACAATCATCAACGGCAGGAAAAGCTCAAAACCGCCGGTCAATTCGGCAATAAGGAAGACGGCCGTCAAAGGAGAATGCATGACTGCGGACATCACGCCGGCCATTCCCATCAAAGCAAAATTATTATTCGGAAGATGTAATGCAGGAAACAATTGTTCGGTGGAACGGGCGAAAACAAAACCTACGATGGAACCCAAATACAACGAAGGCGCGAATATTCCGCCACAACCGCCGCCGCCATTGGTCGCGCTGGTAGCAAAAACTTTGGTGAAAATAATGAGCGATAAAAATAAAATCAGTCCCCAACTACTGTCTTGTAAAGGATAAAACAAACTACCGTCCATCAGACTATCGTGTTGATTATTAAGCAACACGCCGATAATATCGTAGCCCTCGCCGTAGAGAGGCGGCAAAAGGAAAATCAGGACGCTCAAAATAGCCGCTCCCAAGAGGAATTTTTTCCAGAAGGATTGAACCTTGCGAAAAACGCCTTCAATCCATATTGATATGCGCGTAAAATACAAAGCAATCAGACCGCAGAGGATTCCCAGCAAAAATACATAAGGAATGCGGTACATGGCAAATACTTCCGTCTGGTTGAATTTGAACATCGCATCCGTTCCCGTGAAAATGTAGGAAACGGTAGCCGCTGTAATAGAAGTAGTAAGCAGAGGAAGTACCGAAGCGGTAGTCAAATCAAGCATCAAGACTTCTATCGTAAAAAGCAATCCGGCAATGGGCGCTTTGAAAATACCGGCTATTGCTCCCGCAGCTCCGCAACCGACTAAGAGCATCAAAGTCCGCTGTTCCATTTTGAACATACGGCCTAAGTTCGAACCTATGGCAGAGCCGGTTAATACAATCGGCGCTTCGGCTCCGACCGAACCGCCGAATCCGATGGTAATCGAACTGGCTACCAAAGAAGACCACGCGTTGTGGTTCTTAATCCGGCTTTTCCGTTGGGAAATGGCATACAAAATTTTTGTAACGCCGTGACTGATATCGTCCCGGACAATGTATTTCACAAATAATCCGGCAAGGAAAATCCCGATAACCGGATAAATCAGATAGAAATAATTCGCTTCGGTCACCTGCGCATGGCCGGTAAGGAAATGTTGGATATGATGAATAGTCGCTTTCAGCAAAATAGCGCTGAGAGCCGTGCAGATTCCTATGATAAAGCTCAATATCAGGATAAAATATCTTTCACTGATATGTTTTTCCCGCCATAAGAGCACCTCTCCCCAGCCCCACCTTCCCCTGGCCCCATCCGAAGAAGGGGGAGTGGGTCTCTCAAAGGTAGCGGCGGGGGGAGGTGTTATATTCCTTTCCCTGTGCATATTGTTTTAATCGAATAAATCAATATCTTAATATCCAACATTAAAGACATATTCTCGTAATATAAAATATCGTATTGCATACGTTCAATCATTTCGGCGACATTTCGCGCGTATCCGAATTTGACCATTCCCCAGGAACTGATTCCGGGTCGCACATTGTGAAGCAGGTAAAAATACGGCGCTTGTTTTACAATTTTATCAATATAATATTTTCGTTCCGGCCGGGGTCCGACAAGCGACATATCGCCTTTCAGCACATTCCAGAACTGAGGAAGCTCATCCAAACGGTATTTCCTCATGATTTGTCCGAATGGCGTAATCCGTTCGTCATTTTCGGAAGATAACAATGGACCTTCTTTTTCCGCATCTTCCCACATGGTGCGGAACTTATATATCATAAACGGTTTGCCTTGATAACCAATCCGTTCCTGTTTGATAAAAACCGGACCTCTGGAATCTATTTTTACCTTGATTGCCAGATACAAATAAACCGGCGACAAAAGTAATAAAACTATCGCAGAAACCAATTTATCAAGAGTCAATTTTATGTTTTTTTCTCCTTCCGAAAAATTATTTCCGGTGACGTCAATCAACGGAAAGCTTGTGATGGTTTTAATTTTCATTCCTCCGGTCAATAGTTTGGAATAACTGAGCGGGAGTTTAATCGGTAAATTATGCTGGTACAGCGAATATAATAAATTCAATAATTCATCGTCATCATTGGAATCAAGGGCGATAATCAATTCTTCCGTTCCGGTAGTTTTAATGATATTTTCCAAATCCGAATTTACAGCCACGCATCCTTGAATAGTATAAGCCATTGCAGTAGAAGTTTTTTCAAGCATAGACCTGAGTTGGGTTGCTTTTTCTCCTGTTCCGAGAATTAAGGCTTTAACTGTCCATTCTCCATTTTTTATTTTTCCGGAAGCGTAATTGGTGATAATCAAACGGAAAATGTAAGTAAACGAAAATGAGAATAGGAACAAATAGGAAAATTGTTCGTAATAGATGTGAATGGATTCGGGTAAATTTGCCAGCAAAACGCCGAAGAAAATAACCAATGTCCCGATTAATACAGATACGAATGTGGTAAAAAATTCCGACAATCTTGATTTTTCAAGCGTTTTGTTGTAATATCCCGAATAGTAATGAAGAATCAACCAGCCGAAAGGAATCAGAATTTGCCCTTTCAATACGTGAACATATTCCATGTAACCGGCTAATGTAGGAAAACCTTGATGCTGCGCAATCAAGTGATAGCGAAGAATGTTAAAGGCAAACCAAGCCAGATTTGCTGCGACATAATCGGCTAATAGATACTTGAATAATTGCGATTTTTTTTTCATTTAAAAACTATCCATCGTAAGTTGCAATTCTGCAACCGGTTCTTTATGAATTGATAAATTCAAATAATCGAATGTTGCCAGCGCAATCATTGCCGCATTGTCAGTCGACCAGCGCAAAGGCGGCAAACACAATTCCACTTTCATCTTTTTGCATAATATAGTCGCTTCTTCCCGCAACTGCGGACTGGCAGCAACGCCTCCCACAATCGCAAATGACAGGGATGGATATTGTTTGAGTGCCAAACGTGATTTTTTAATCAGCACATCCATAACGGCTTGAACAAACGAAGCGGCAATATCTTCATGCGGCGCATCGGGATTCGCTTCCATGTAACGCAAAACGGCAGATTTCAAACCCGAAAACGAAAATTCCAAACCTTTGTTTATCACCGGACGCGGAAAAGGAATCGTCGCTTTTCCTTGCTTGGCAAGCTTGTCGACAACAGGACCTCCCGGATAACCTAAACCTAACATTCTTCCGACTTTATCGTAAGTTTCCCCGACCGAATCATCGGCAGTGCTACCGAGCAATTCTATTTCCGTAGCGCTTTTCATATAAGCCAAAAGCGTGTGGCCGCCGGAAACCAGCAGAACAGTTGCCGGAAATTTTATCCTTTGTTGTTCAAGGTCGGCGCTACGAAGATGTCCGCGCAAATGGTTGATTCCGATGACCGGTTTGTTCCAGCCCAGGCCTAAACCTGTCGCCGCGTTCAACCCGACAAGCAAAGAGCCGATAAGTCCCGGTCCGCGGGTAACGCCAATCGCTTTTATATCTTGAGGTGTGATTCCGGCTGTTTTAAGCGCTTCGTTTACAGTAGGTAAAATGGCGGTGATGTGTGCGCGAGCCGCAAATTCGGGGTAAATCCCTCCGAATTGGTTGTGGACGTCCAATTGGGAAGCAACAACCGAAGAGAGGATATGCCCTTCCGAATCTACCAAAGCAACGGCTGTATCGTCGCACGATGTTTCTATTCCTAATACTATATCATTCATTTTCAAGAATATTATTGATTGTGTCGATTGAAATCAGCCCGGTTCTTTCAATCTTCGGAGGATTAAACCGGCAATTAATAATGGTGGAAGGAACTTCTTTTCCTTCCCCATCTTCAACAATTAAGTCGGGTGTTCCGTTTAATTCTGCTAGAATATCTTTTACCCTGTCGGGCGTTTGAGCGCGACCATGCCGGTTGGCGCTTGTGACCAGCAACGGGCCTGTTTCCCGGAGTACGGAAAGCAGTAAAGTGTTGTTGGGAATGCGGGTTGCAATTTCATCCCTGTTTTTCAGCCAATCCGGTTTCAGCGAATCGTCCTTGAACCCCAACACAAAAGTAATAGCTCCCGGCACCAGCTCCGATGCAAATAATTTGCAGGCATTTTCATTGACGTCCAAGCCCAGTTTTTCCAAATCTTTCATATCGGCTACCATAACAGGCAGAAACATTTTGCGGGGACGTTGTTTTAATTCGTAGATTTTTGCAACTGCTTTTTCATTGGTCGGTAGAGCGGCTAAGCCGTACACTGTGTCGGTGGCGATTAGGACTGTGCCGCCGGTTTGTAGTGTTTGTATGATTTGATTTGTATTTTGCACTGTTTATATTTTTTCACAAAAGTAGTTAGTATTTATCCAAAATCCAAATTTCAAAAAGCGAGGCTAATTCTTTTGACCGATGAACGGTGAATGGTACACGGTACACGGTGAACGGTACACGACGGTGAATCGTGTACCCTCGCTCGGCGAAGGCTCCAGCCTTCGTCGTGTTAATAGCAAGCGTCCCCGCTTGCGGCATGTCCGGAGACATGCTATTAATAACAGTGCAAATCTAAGGTATTAATAACAGTGCAAATCTAAGGTTTTAACCCGACGTAGGCAGAGCCTACGCCGAGCGGGGGAATCAATCTCAGATAGGTATCCGAATAAATAAAGAATAAAAACACTTTTGATACACCCTCCTTAAAAAATAGTCGAAATGACAAATAGTCAAATTGTCATTATTTCTTACACCTGACGCTATGCAAGTTGTACTTATTGTTAGTGGTACGGTACGCACCCGTGGGGCTACTATCCAGACTCCGACGCCATGCAGCTGTCGCACTAACGGCACTACTGGACCAGAAGCTCGTGCCCGAGCCGAAATTGATGCTACTACCGCCTCCAAAGGTACCCACTATCAACGCATTGAAGCCGGTACCGTTTTTGTTGCTTACACCGTTGGGAGCAGTACTGACGTCTAGGTTGTTTGCGGTTTTAACTCTAGTGCTACTTTTCATAGTGCGCCCCCACCAGTTTAAACCGGAGTTTCCTTCTCCCGGACGCCAACCGGTATAAGTTTCATATGATGAATTCCATGTATATGCAGTTTGCTCGCTAGAGTATTTCTCCGGATGGGTTGCAATCTCTTCTTCCAATTGATTCCAATCGTAATCACTGGGCAGTGTCCAGCCTTCCGGACAAATCCCCTGACGATCGGATGTTTTGCCAATAAATGCATTCTTAGCCTCGGTCGTTTCTGTGCCGATATTAGCGGCGCCCCAAGTATACAAAAATCCATATTCGAACGGAGAATTTGTATTACCTCCAGGATAATAATAAACAACAGCATTCGGATCATTGGATTCATTCGTGCCTTCGGGTATTGTCTGTACTTGATTTCCCTGCTTAGTCTTCTTAGAACGCAAATTCTGAGTCATCCAGCAAACACCGCCGAATCTGGAAATCGTATATGAATTGCCTTCCGCATCCAACAATCCGGCAACAGGCGAACATTCGTCCCTGTCTCCAACGGTAATTGTTCGCTCAAGTATATAATCTTGATGACCATCGTTTACAGTACATTGTAAAACAATCGTGTCGGCAACACCTGGTTTGTTTACAAGATCTCCGTCTGATAGGATGTTTCCATTGAGAGTAAATTCCACTTCAGAATTTGTATTGGGGGTACTCAAAGAAGCATGGCCGCCTGGATCCCTGCTAATACTCCATTGGTAAGAAACAGGTGTTGGTCCGGCTACCGGTTCAACAGCATAGGTGCCGGTTAGCGTCCTATTATATCCACTTAAAGATCCATTATCATCTCTTTTGGTAGGATCATTATAAGGGGTAACAAGAATATCATATCCCGTAGGGCCGGTAATTCTATACCAGCTTTGATACTTACCTGGAGTGGAAACTACTTCTTCTTCCGACCACCACTCCGGCTCGGGAGCCCCGTTGTTGGGAATCGCTTTTACTTTGGCCGTGTAAGTTCGCTCCGTGCCGTCATAAGGAACAAACACGACTTCCTGTCTGCTGCCTGAAACCGAAGGAACGAGATTGTCATAAGAAGGTTCACCATTTGCCGTTATCTCCCAAATAAACCGGGCTGTATTATTCATATCACCGTATGAGGTTGGCACTTGGAAAGTCACACCCAATCCCAAAGCGGGATTAGAAAGGACTTCCACTGTCGGAGCGGTTGCAATCGGTTGCATGGAACTGTTGCCTGCAAGCGTCCGTTGAATAGGCACCCATCCGCCATTGCCCCAAACATAAACACCTTTACCCAAATAGAAATTATCGTTGGTATTCCAAACGATAGCTCCGTCCAAGGGAATTTTACCATTTAATGTCTGATCTGTCTCTTCTAACTGGATACGGGGAAGCAAGAATCCTCCAAAATTACCGGCAGGTTCATCTGCGTCATCGGCATTCAAATCCAGCACGGCAGAACCATGAGGTCCGGCTGTACCGCCAATTCGAACCTGCGCCTTTAAATTTGCTGTTCCCGAAATAATCAGGAACAGCATAAACATCAAAAAAAGTACTTTTTTCATCTTTTTTCCAAATTTTTCAATTTTTCTTTAACATTTGTTTACATTTAACCAAAATCCTTGTAATTATCTCAATCACAAGCACATAATCAATCAATTTTTGTATTTTAAATGTCTGTCACTGTATAGGTGACGGACACTCGTTATAACACATTGTTTTTAAGATAGTTAAGAGAGCAAATGTTTACAAAATGTTTTACTAATTGTTAAAATTGGCAGAAGGGTTTTGAGAAAAAGTGGCTTAAAATATTGAACTTAAGATACTTAAATGGCTCAAGAAACTTACTTGCTTGCTAAACATTTGTTAAACAAGCTTACAATCAATGATTTAGGAGTAAAAAAACACAAAAAACAGCCATGCAAATTGACAGTTCGGCAAGCTCACCGGACAAGTAGAAATTCATTCAATTGGATAATAATCAATTAGTTAAAGATTTATACCTTTGTAGCGAATTGATAATGAAAACCGAAATGTCCGTCACCTATACAGTGACAGACAAGTTTGTTAAATGTTTTATCGTATTTTTAGCCGGATAACTCCGCCGGACAAGGCTATTTGAATTGTAAAAAAAAATGTTTATATTTGCAGGAGAAAAAATAAAATAAAAACAACCAAACGATGCAAGAA
>JAISXN010000157.1 GCA_031270525.1 Candidatus Symbiothrix sp.
CCTTTGGATTTCGGCATAGATTATGGACGTTTGGCAACTTTAACCGAAAATTATGTTTCCGGCGATATAAAACTGATTGTGGACGAGGCTTCACGCAAAACCATTCGTGACAAAAAGAAACGTATTTCAATGAATACGTTGGAGTCCATAATTGCTCATCAAAGGCCAACTATTTCCATACATGATATTTCGCCCCACAGAAAAAGCTGTTCTTGATCCGATTGTCATAGAACAACACCCCGATCCTATAATATCAGGCATTGAAGCGGAATTTGCAGGTAAAGTACAAAAAGTAGAAGAATCAGGTTTTGATATTCAAAAATATTGCTGTCCGCTAAACTTAAAAACCGCACAAAACACCTCTCCGAGATGCCGATAAAACGGTATTTCGGATTTGTTTTTGAAAAAGTAAGCCCCCCTATTCAAAATTGATAGCAAATTGGACGATTTTAGGTGGCGATTTCGCGTGTTCTTCGGAGATATACTATCTTGGACATAAACATCGTTATCATATAGCTGAAAATTCAGGGCTGACAGTGTATCCGATTCCCGGTTGTTTTCGTGATTTTTAGTCTTAGACAAGGCGTTGTCAACAGCCGTTTTGAACTCCGCAAAAGTATCACTGTATTTGCAATTTAAACACTCTTTCTTTGTCCGGTTCCATAATCGTTCCATGATATTCAAACAGGGGCTGTATGACGGCAAAAACAACAACGCAATATGCAGTTTCCCGGCATATTGCGCAACTAAATTACATCTTTGATATTTTGCACTGTCTAAAATAATGCTTACATTTTTATCTGTATATATTTTGCCTGTCTGTTCTAATAATTCACAAATACTCAAAGTATAATTCGGGTAATTCTCTATATCTTTCAAATTCTCCAGGATTACCGGCGCAGGTCAGTTTGTCCAAATTAAATACATAATGAGAACCAATAAATTCTGCCCCCTGTGATTAGTATTTTTCATCCTAAAAGATTATTTTGTTTCAAAGTTTAAGCGAACAGTAATACTTGCCGTCTTTTCTTTTGATTTGGTATTAAGAGCGCCTCCCCATGAATAATTTTCATTGGAGTTTTGTCCTGTAATTTGGAATATACCCAGATTGGCATACAACAATTTACCCAGACGAGCTTTTGCACTGTTAGCAATCTTTTCTGCTCGAGTCCGTCCGTCTGTAGTGGCGTCTTCCACCAATTCTAATTTCAGGTCGGAAAGTTTTGTATAGAAAAAATCAGGAGCATCACTCGTTAATTCTACTCCCATATCTATTAACTCGGAAACTTCACGGGATATTTTTTCTATCTTATCTATATCCTGTGATGAAATACTGACATCCTGACTTAACTTATAACCTGCAAATATACGGTTGTAACTTCCTTTGTCATTATAGAAATCATCGTATACTTTCTGAATTTGCACAGAACTAAACACGACCTCTTCTTCTTTGATACCTTTTTTCAAGAGATATTCTTTCACCATTATTTCGTCTGCCTTCAGTTGCTTAAAGGCTTCTTTCATCTCCTTTTTTTGTTTGGAAAAAGAACCGTTCCAGACAATCAAGTCGGCAGTGAAATTTCTTTCCGCCTTTCCCGTAACTTCTATTTTATTGGTTATTTTTCCTCGCGTTGAATAAGCATTGCCTATTATGATTGCCGAAATAATAGTTGCGAATGAGATAATTGTAATTAGAATTATTTTTTCCGAATGTTTCATTGTTTTTTACTTTTTTAATTGGCTGCAAAGATACGATTTTATTTTTGAATAACGGAAGATGAAGGATAAAAGATGAAAGATAAAGCGCAGTTGTATTCGGAAGATAACATGTCTCATTTTCTGCTTTTCCTGACTTCGAAATGCGTCACCCTAAAAATTACTCCAAAAATTTTGGTCAAACAACCGAGCAATTGATTTGTGTTTTCCCGATTCCACTTATCTTCAGAATGCGTTCCGGCTCCTTATAAACTTTATATGCTACAAAACAAATGCAAACGTGCACTTCAATACGTTTTTCGGTAAAAATGACAACCTTGACGTCGTTTTCCAATTCAAGAAATTTATTGTAACCCCGTTTGTTGATGTTCTCTTTTGTAATTGTCCGCTTCTGTAAGCAGCGACCACCTCTTTTGTCAACCACAACAACACTTGTGCTTCCTGACCTGTTTTTCTTTTTGCGTACAAACATGACGCAAATGATTTTGGGTAAAACCGACAACAAAACTATTTCTATTCTCTTTTCCGACTGTATTTATTCCATTCACGGCTCTGACAATGCTGTGGGCTTGCTTCAAGACGAAAAAAATTTAACAAAAGACGCTTTTCTCTCGAAATGGAAAAATGACAAAGTGCCGCTTGCCACTACTATTGTAAAAATGAAATCGAGATTTGACGGCAAATACTATCCCTTTACCGGCGATCACAACGGCTATACCATCACGGGCGACCGCATTTTTATCATTTCTTCCATTTTTGGTGGAACAGGTGCGAGCGGTTTTCCGCTGTTAAGAAAATTGTTGCACAAAGATAGAAATATTGCCAATGGAGAATGGGGACCTATAAAAAATGCACCCATTGGGGCAATTACGGTTTTGCCGTATTACAATGTAACAAGTGCAGACGACAACGATAACAGTTCGGTAACCGCGCAAGATTGGAACGACAAAGCAAAGGCGGCGTTGGATTACTACATTAGCGAACAAAACCATTTAGACACGCTTTATTACATTGGTGACACCAAGCCAACCACTTACCCGCATTGCAAGGGCGGTGTAAATCAAACCGACCCTGCCCACATTGTAGAAATGGCGGCGGCGTTGTCTGTCGTTGATTTTGCAAAGAAAGCCACAAACGATTTCGCAATTACCAACAATGGCGATAATCACGCTACTACCTACAAAGAATTTGGCATAAATAAAGAAACGCAGGTCGATTTTTCAATGCTGTATCAGGAAACTCAAAACACTATTGTCGAGCCGCTTTCCCGCTTTTTGCTGTTCTCTAAATATATGGACTACAATGCTGTTGCCGATAACAATCCAAAGCAGGTAAAAAATTACGGACACAATCTCTAAAAAAGACGGTAATAATCATTACGATACCACAGGCATAAAACAATCTTATGCCATTCGCAAGGGTTTTGATGCAGCTTTTCGCACAAACGAATTGCAGGCATTAGAAACGATTCAGAAAAGTTATGTGGATTGGTTAATAGAATTAGAAGCACAAACTCGAAGTTTCAGTCCGTTCAACCTTGCCGTATCAAGAGCAGACGAGTTTGTAAAAACTTTGCAGTTGTGGAATGGTGCATTGTTCAATAGAAATTGGGAACGGGTAACAAAAATTCTCAACGACACTCATAGTAGCATTGATGAAGCACTTACAAAATCGCAGAAATTTCTATTGCTTTTCTCAAAAGTTACAGAAAAATTATTAACCCTTAAAATTCATTAAAATTATGTCACATATTTTTAGATTAAATACGGAATTACAAAACGGTCAAGGCACTTTGCCGCCTACCATACAAGATTGGGGAAACACGAATGCGATGGGTTACACGCCCACCGAAATTGCTCAAATTCCGCCGTCAAATCCAAACTCTACCAACGAGCCAACTTCTATTCCTTCGCCCTTTGCGCGTTTGGCTCTGACAAAAACGGCATTTAAGGAAGTCGCTGAAAAAGGTGCAAATGCTTTGATGGCGTACCGGCAAATTGTTTCCAACAGTTTAGATGTTGCCGAGATATTCTTCAATTTCAGCACACTTAAAAACCACGCAGGGCTTGAAATTATAAAATGGGCGTACAATCCTGACTTACAAAATATTCGGAGCAGTATTCTTAAATCTACTTTGGAACTGTTTTTCGATGGCGATGCGCAATCATTAAATTTGAGTAACACGACAACTTTTTATTTCATTCGCCACCGCGATACAGGAAAAATAATCGGCGGTACTTCGCCCCGCACACTGTTTTTTAGTGCGTCAAATGTAAAACGGCGCAGAGGTGGCATTGTTGAACCCGAATTTATCAAAACAGACGGTACCCTCTTTGTGAAAAATGAAATTACAAACGATGAGGCGCAATACGGAAAAATGGAATTGAGCAACAATCATTATGCTTTCAGTGAGATAAAACCATTATCGGAACGCGATATTAAATTTCAGGATTACTTGCACACTTGGGTAAAAACGAATAATATCGTTGTACTTGAACTTTCAGCATATTTGCGAAGTCAAATTGTTGCGGCTCAAACTGCGCATTTCAACGCTTTGCCTGCCATTTTGAATGCCTACACACGAATACAATGGCTCACAGATGACGACTTTTTGGAAAAACATTTGATTACATTACCCGAACTCGACTGCAAAAACTTTGTTACAGGTTCTTACGATAACAATAATAAAAAGAATGGCACATGCTTGTTGCCACTTACCGAAGAATTTTTCAAGTATTTCAAAGTCGAAGATTTGCAAAGAAAAGATTTTTTTGAAATACGAAAATCGGGAGATGTGTATGAGGTAATACTGCGTATTCAAGTAAAAAAAGGAACAGTAGAATTTAGCAAGAAATACAAAACCTTTGCAACCGACGAAAGCAAGGGCGAGGGATATGTAAAAAGTGGCAAACTCGAAAACTTTGCTCTTTTCCCAAATGTAAAATTCAACGAAGATAAAGATGTTTTTTACAGATTTATTTTGTTTAAACAAAACTTATTGCAAGCCGAAGCAAAATTTTTCAATGGTTCTGAACCTGCTGCAATTGAAGAAGTAAGGACAGTTAATCGCGGCGAAGATGCCGACTTTAGCAAATACGAAACATATTTGTTGGAAAAGCACAATTTCGACAGAATACAAATTGGTTGCGACGACAATTCGCTCAAAGGTTTTATCGTTCCGCTATTGCCTGAAAAACAGGCAAATATGGAATTTACTTTTGCAGTTGATTTTGGCACTACCAACACGCATATTGAATATTGTTATGGTAGCAACGACAGCCGGAAACTTGACATTGCAGAAACCGACAAACAAATAGTATTTGCGCAGGCAGACGAGTTGAAAAGTATTGTTACCGACATAGATTTTATTCCCGAAACTACCGACGAAAGAAATTGCGATTTCCCAATTCGTACAGCATTGTCGGTGAAAAAAGTGGTAGAAAAATGGCAATCGCATTTCAACGACAAAGTATTATCGTTGCCGCAGGCAGGAAAATTGAATAGTTTTTATCAAAAAATCAACGGCAGATTTACCGCTAATTCGTCTGATATTGGCGATATTGCTTCATTTTTCTTTTCAATTATCGACAACGACATAAAAGATGTAAATGTAAATGATGCCAATTATCACACATTGTTACAAAGCGATAGAAATCTGAAAATTGTTTTTTATCTCTTTTATTCCGCCATTGTCTATCATACGGCGCAACTGATGAAAACCAAAGGTTTTGACGCTCCCGGAAACATTACTTTTAGCGGCAATGGTTCAAAGGTTGTCAATATACTTACCGAAAATAAAAAACTTGAAGCGTTAGCAAAAACCATATTCAAAAAAGTATATGCTGCCGAAGTTTCGCTCGAACTGAAATACGAATCGTCAAAACCGAAAGAAATTACCTGTCAAGGAGGTATTAGAGCAGTCGATTGGAACGTAGATACAACGATTACAATTCCAATCGGAGTGTTGCTGAATAATAAACCTGTTGAAATAATGATTGGCAACACTACGGCACGCGAAATAAATAGCATGTAACGGTTCGATTTCATGTCCCGTAGGGTCATAATGTTGGTATCAAAAATTCAAAGATTTAAAGATTCAAAAATTCAAAGTTCGATTTCATGTCCCGTAGGGACATAATGTTGGTAGAAACAGATATCCTCCCCCTGATGTACCGTCCCGCAGGGACGGAATATGCCGGAAAATACCTGCATTCCGTCCCTGACGGGACGGGGGCGGGGTGTGAGGCACACATTTTCTACCAACATTGTGTCCCTGACGGGACACCTGAAAACTGTTATAGCTTATTTATTTCGCATCCCTAAATTATTGAATCTTTGAATTATTGAATCTTTGAACTATTGAATCTTTGAACTAAGTACAGCAACTCCTATTCGATGCGCATCCGGCTGAAACCCGACGTAAAAAGGCGGTTGTCGGCGGTAACAGCTGCACCGCTCAAACCGAAAACTGCCATTTTGTCGCTAAAAGCGAGGACGTTGTCGCTAAAAGCGAGGACGTTGTCAGTAAAAGCGAGGACATTGTCAGTAAAAGCGAGGACGTTGTCAGTAAAAGCGAGGAAATCCCTGCTCGGAGCGAGGAATTTCTCACTCCGAGCGAGGACGTTGTCACAAAAAGCGAGGACGCCCCCGCTCGGAGCAAGGAATGAGGCTCAGCGGGAAGTAAAATCCCCGCTCAGGTTGTCGAACTTGACTTTTTGAGCGGGGATTTTTTCTGTTCGGGTCGCGGTGGCGACGCTGCAAGCCGGCTATTCATCCTGTTTACGCTTCACCCCCGCTCGGCGCAGGATCTGCCTGCGTCGGGTTAAAAGCATGTCTCCGGACGCTCGCTGCGAGACTTAATGGTTCAAAGATTCAATAATTCAAAGATTTAATAATTCAATAATTCAAAGATTTAATAGTTCAAAGATTCAATAATTTAGGGATGCGAAATAAATAAGCTATAACAGTTTTCCGGTGTCCCGTCAGGGACACAATGTTGGTAGAAAATGTGTGCCTCACACCCCGCCCTCCGTCCCGTCAGGGACGGAATGCAGGTATTTTCCGGCATATTCCGTCCCTGCGGGACATGAAATCGAACTTTGAATTATTAAATTATTAAATTTTTGAATTATTTACCAACATTAATTCAAAAATTTAATAGTTCAAAGATTCAATTAAGGGGCTGACAGCCGACAACAGAGAAGTTAAGTGCCGTATTTTTGGCTGAGAGCCGTTAAAGAACCTGCTTACCGCATCAAACTAACCCTGACGCTTATCCCGAAACTGGACTTAGATACCGGATAAGCTGTTGCCGAGACCAGAGGATTACTGATTTGTTTGTCAAAAAATGCCTGCAGAGTAATTAACCGGCTTAAATTGTAGTCGGCCGAAAGTTTAATCATGGTTTGCGTGTTCCCATTTGTGGCTTGCGTTAAGTTGTCTTGAATTTTGCGAATCAGGTTTTGCGTCATATTGTAGGAAATATCGGCTTTTATGTTCAGTTCGTTGTTGAAATTGGGGCCGCCGGTTTTCCTGATTTTCAATATGCGGTTGAAATTTTCAAAGCGGTAGCCGGTACCGACTGTGAAAGTTTTCGTTTTCGATTCTACAATCTGGTAGGCGGAAACATTGAGGTTAATATTCCGGTTGGTATTGTATTTGAGTGAAATACTCATATTGTTTTGCAGCGTAGAGTTGATTCCCAGCAACGGATTGAATGCTTCGACGATGCTGACGGCCGTAATGTCGTAGGGCGAAGAAGGATACGGGCGGTTGCTCGTTACATTTTGGATAAATCCGATGTCGTCGTCTTCCGTGCCGACCCAGCTGAGAAACGAATTGAAAGCGCCTACGCTGTAAACGCTCGTGTAGTTGTGTTCAATCGTGAAAGCCTTGAAGTGTTTGTTGATAACGGGGATTTGCAACAAGCCGTCGTAAGTGATTTTCCAGTTGGGCAACAGTTTTGTCAGGGAAGGGAAAGCCGAGAGGCCGGTCGATTTGGCATCCTGCCCGGTATAAGCCGCAATGAAAGCCGGAATCAACACATCGGTCGAATTAATATCCACATTGCCGTTTTGGGGATCGAAAGGCTGTCCGGCCAGCGGATCGCCTTGCAGGAAACCTGCGTCGGGATAAGTTGTCCGACTGTAAACTTGCCGCAGGCGATCGGCAATCATATCCCTATTGTTGAGGAAGGCGTCGAACGCTTTGGAACGGTAGCCGTTGTCGGCGCTGCTCGATTCGAAAGCCGTACCTATGCTGATGGTGGTCATTTTGAAGTCGCCGGTAAATTTTTTAGGCATGGTATTTAAATCGTTTCCATACATGAAATAGGTTTGTTGCCTGTCCGACCTTGTCCGTGTAGCATTCAAAACGATGCGCAGCCCGACAACCGGCTCCAGGTTGGCCGTGAAAGTGAAAGTTCCCGTTTTGTTGAGCGTAGACGGGGTGATGTTGTTTTCAATCGCTTCGTTTTCCATCAGCCATTTGTTCTTTTTCGCCTTTTCGATATAATTTTCGCCGGCCAGTCCGAAAGCAAAAGCCACACCGGGAGCGCTTCCGAACGGCGTGGAGCCTTGCCCGAAGAAATTGCCGACGGTTGGTTGGAAATTGGGAATCATCATGTCGGTTCCCTCGTTGTATGAAAAACCGATCGACCGCACCATCATCAGTCCCCGCGCCGCATATTGCAGGGTTTTGTACCAGGTTTCGTCGTCGAGCGGCGGCAACTGGGAAATGACGATTTTCAGGTTTACCGAATCCTTGCCCTGTATGCGAATCGAATTGTTATCGACGGTTTTGTATTTGACGGGGTATAACTTGCCGTTTTCGTCCCGCGCCGTGATTCGCAGGCGGCTGTTGTTCAATTGATGAGCGACTACGGCTGCCGAATCGGGCATAAGCGTAACCGAGCCTTCGTATTTTTTCTTTTTCTTTTCCGATTCGGTTTTTTTTGCGTCGCCGGTCGGGTTTGCATTGGTGTTGCCTGTTCTTCTTCCGGCGTTTCGGGACGGCAGGCCTTTCGAACCCGTAAATTTTTTGTTTGCGTCTGCCAGAAATTGGGACTTGTTATAGAGGCTCAACAAGTCGAACTGGATATTTTCGATGCCGATGGTGCGGTTGTTGTTGATAATATTTCCCATTTCTACATCCTCCGTTTCGCCGTCGCTTTCGGCAGTGAGCAGGGCGCCTTTTTCCCAGTTGTATCCGCTGTTGAACGTGAGCGAGCCTTTGATAAAATTGAGTGCGGGAATGAGGTTGAAAGGAAGCGCGTAAGTAGCCGAAAACGTTTGTTTGTACTCCATCGGTTCGCCCAAATCGCGGAGGTCTTTCCATACGGATTTTTTCTGTTTCAGGTATTCGTCATCCGGCGTGAGATTGTCTTCGGTTAGCTGTTTGAGCGTTTCTATCCGAGCGTTTGTTCCCGAATTGAACGACAGGTTCAGGTTTTTTGTCAAACTCCATTGGGCTTTCAACGAGCGGTTCCAGTAAAAATCGTCCCTGAACGAAGGCGGAATCATGTTTACGCCCGATTCGCCCAGATCCCGCAGTTGCACTTCGTAATAGTTTCGGGTTCTTTCCAGATTAATATCCAGCGATTTCGGCAGGTAGCCGATTTCAATATTTTGCAGGAATCCTCCCCCGTTTGAGCGGGCAGATGCGGTTTTGGAGCGTGCCTGTCCTGCCGTTTTTTCCGTTTTTTCCGATTTGTTACTGCTGTTTTTTGCGAAAGGTTTCCATGCTTTGAACATCGGCGAGAAAGAATAATTCAGGTTCACCGCCTCTGCTATTGTTTGTTCGTATTGAGTGGTTGCGTCCTGCATATAATTTTCGACATGCGACCAGTCGAACGAGAAATTGGCGGGGTCGTAAGGCATCGGGCGTTTGCTTCGAATATCCGCCCTGACGTTGTTGAAAGAAATTGATTTGACTGTTTTCCTGTTTTGAGCGAAACTTTGAATCGAATCCCGTTCCGCCTGCGTTGCCGTTGCGTCCAGGGCGTCTTTCAGCAAAACGTCTTGATCCATGGGATTGTATTTCGGGCTGACAACGTCTTCCGTGTAAGAATAATAGAGCGGAAGGTTGATTTTGGCCTTTTCGGGGAAAAAGCGGCCGAGATCAATTTGCGAAGCGATGTTGTATTGATAAACGTCGTCGATGTTCCTGTCCATAATACCCTGGTCCAAACTGCCGAAACCCGCCGTTTCTTTCCGTCCCGAAAAACCGATCGAACCCATGTTTGAAAGTCCGACATACAGGTTGGCATTTCCCGCCCAGCCGCCGTCTTCATTGAAATCGGTCAATCGCAACTCGTTCACCCATACTTCGGCGGATTGGGTAGCGCGTGAATTGTTGCGGACGCCAATCATGATTACCTTGATATTGGAAATGGTCGGATTTCCTACAACGCTCACTTTATTCATCGGTTTTTCGGGGTCGAAGATGGAAAAAGGCGTGTAGTAAGTAACTGTCGAACCGGCTTTCCGTTTTTCCCTGTTCCTTTCCAGTTTGAGGTCGGTAAGCAGTTCAAAGGGGAAATCAATCATGTTTGATTCAGGCCAGACCGTTCTCCTTGATTCGGAGGTTTCGATGTAACGGTTCGGAGGCGTGAGTGTCAGCGGCACTTCATATTCGTAGTAATGGCTCTTATAGTCCGAACCCAGGCGGATGAATACGGATAATTCGTTGTCCTGCAAATCGGTCGGCAGGTCGATGAGTTTTTCGGCATGGACAAACATTTGCAAACGGCGGTATTGGCGCGTATCCAGTCCGGTTGATTTGTAGATTGCGCGGGCGTCGCCTTGCGAAAGGTTGTTGATTCGGAGTGACATGGATTGTTCGTTTTGCTGGCGCAACTGGGTTTGTCCGGGATCTAAAATTCGGTTTACGCCGGGAGGCATAACATAATTGACCGGTTCCTTGCTGCCGCTTTCTTCGATATTTACCGTAGACATGCTGATGGTACCGCTTCCCGCGGGCGGCAATTTCGGGTCGAACAAGTCTTTCTGATAGATACGCCATTGACCGTAATCAAACTGCAGCGTTCCGAAACGGAGGATGACGGAGTCGGAGAAATCAGTCAGAAACATGCGTACGAAACGTATTGTTTTGAAATCGGAGATGTTGCCGATTTTCCCTTCGTATTCGCTGATGGGAATTTTGAATTGATACCAGTTAACGGTCTCGCTTTTACCGTTTTTCAGATACGGTTTCACTTCCATTTTCTGTACGATGAAATTTTTGCCGACGACCATGCTGTCGGGGCGAATCGCTACCCTGTACTGGAAATACTTTTCGGTTTCGTTGAGGGTATTGTCCTGGTTAATGTCTTCCACGTCGGGGACAAGCCGTGCGGCGGTGCTGTAATTTTCGGGCGAAGTGGAAGCATCGGCCGAGTTGCCTTCCACGCCGTTGTAATGCTTGTATCTGTCGAGGATGGGCAATTGCCGCGCATCGTAATCGCTACCCCTGAAATAGTGGTAATTGTCGCCTGCAGGGTCGTTGTATGGCGAAAAAGGGTTGTCTATCATGCTTTCCCTTGTTTCGGGGGAAAGTACGCGGTCTAACTCCGTCAGATAGTCGGCATAAGTATTGAAAGTAAATTCTTGTTCGGTGGGCAGACCGTCAAGTCCGACATCTTGCCTTGCCCGTGCGCCGTCGGCATTTTCGAAAGCATATACTAAGGATTGCTGTTGCGGAACCAGCCCCCAGGCCGTTTTTGTGACTTTGGCAGAGTCGCCGTCTATGGGCATACCGTTTTCGAAGAATTTCTTTTCATCTTTCAGGATGTCTTCCGAGATTTCGCCCAGGTTGAAATACAGATCGCCGCCACGGGCATTTTCGTTTCCGATAAAAGGGTCTAAGAGCCAAAATTCGAGGGTTTCGATGTTGTTGGCTTCAAAATCGGTGTTTCCGCTTTCGATTCGGCGGGTGATGCCGCCCCATCGTTTTTCGGGTTCGCTCAGTGTTCCGTTGGGGTTCATACCCAAAGCGTCCAGGTTATACGGTCCGCGTTCGCGGGGATAATAAGCGAGGTTGAGTATCGGGATGGTTGCGGATTCCCCGAAAGTCGGGTCTTTATCGGGATAAAGTTCGCTTTCCGGTATTTCCCGCACGTAGTGGTCGGAGAGTTGGTCCAAATCGTTTTTGATATGGGTTGGCGTCAGCGAAGATTTGCGGGTAAATAAAGCGTCGATGTGATACCAGGCCAGCAACGAACGGTTTTTGCCGTAGTCTGTATTATTTGATTTTGCGGATTCTTCAAACATTGTCGGCGTTGAGGCTAAGCTCCATGCGTAAGGCGATCGCAGGTCGACGATCTGTTTGGCCTGTTCGAAATCGTCGATGTATGAATAATTTCCGCCGTATTTGCTTTTGTAATGTCCCGGAATCAGGCGGGCGTATTCGGCGGTGAGGGTAATTTGGGAAGGCTCGGTGAGTTCCAGCAAGGGTATTTTGTCCAGTACATTGGTCAGCCACTGCGATTGCGTTGCGTAATTGACGTTGAAACCGAACAGGGTATTGTTGATGGATTCCTGTCCCGGTTCGGTTTTCATCGTAAGCGGCATTTCGCTCAGGTTCATGAGGGTTGTCCCGATGTTGAATTGTTTGTTTACGGCGTAATTCAGGTTCAGCCCCATCATGGTTTTCCGTTGCAAACCGAAAGCGGCCTGGTCTTCGGATGAAGTTTGGATATTTGCATTCTCATAAAGCGGGTTGATGATAGTAACCTGTCCTGTTGCGTAATTGACGGTATAGTCGACGTTCTCTTTCAACTGTACGCCATTTGCGGAGACGGTAACCGATCCTTTGGTAATCATTCCGTCGAGATTGATGTTGGATGCGTTGGAGCCTTTGTATTCTCCTGTGAGGATAAATTTATTTTTTTCGGCCGTTTGCTGCGCAATGGTCAATGTTGAGTCGTACAATTCCTGAAATACGTATTTGTCGGCAATCCTGTCATCGCCAATCATTTTCCGCAGGTGGGAGCCGAAAGGCTCGATAACGGGGAAGATAATTTTTCCCTCGTCGGCTTTAACGGTAAGGCCGGGAACGAAGTCGAAGAATCCGTCGGGACTTGACTCGTTGCGGGAATTTAAGCGGTCTAATTTTACCACCCGAAGCAACAGATGATTGGCGATTGCGCCTTCGGTAATGTAATTCAAATAAGCGCCTGTTGTATCGTTTAAGTACTTAATGTTCAGACGGAAGTTGTCGGAAGTTAAACTTTGGTTGTATGTCGTGACGGCATAAACGTTTCTCATCATCAGTTTCCATGTCTTGGCGGATGGGGAAACAGTCGTTCCTTTGATGAGTTTGACGTACAGGTTACTTTGGCTGTCGTTGGGATTATCGGTCGAAAATTCGCCGACTTGATAAGTAACACCTTTATAGACATACGAATATGCAACCGCCAGCACTTCGTCCGATTGCAGGGGATAACGCAGGGAAATATACCCTAACTGCGGATTGAAAGTATATTCCGAAGGGTCCAGTTTGCGGGCGTTTTCGATTTTTTCGTAGTCCAAACCGTTTTCCAGATGTCCCGTCAAAACCTGATTTACCGTACTGACGTCACGCACTCCCGAATAATTGTTTACGATATTGTTATATAAATTATTAACCCCATTGTAAGGCACGGAATCGGAGCTTGTCGGGAACGTGAAATCGGGATTGCTGAAAATGCGGTGTTCGGCAAGGTCGGTAAAAGCGACAATATTCCGCGCTTCACTGAAATCCGAACGCCGATTGGTTATCCACACTTCTATCTTGTCGATGCTTATCGGAGATTTGATATAAGGCAGGGTGCTCATTGCCTCGTCGTACCGATTGTAGAAATAATGCGCCAGGAAATAGTACCTGTTTTCGTCGTATTTATCTACGGCCACTTCAAAAGGCGTTGTCTGTACGTTCCCCTGGGTGGAGATGGAGCGTGATTGCGATTCCTGCTGGGAGAAAACGGCGTCGACGGTCAATTTTCCGAATTGCAATTGGGTTTTGATGCCGAACAGAGCGGCGCCGCCCCTGATAAGGGAGTTGGTCGTGTTCATGCTCACATTGCCTGCTTCCAGCACTTTGACGATTTCGTCTTCTTTTCCGTTGTAACCCAATTTGAGTTTTTTCGTATCGAAATCGAAAGTAGATTCGGTATTATAATTCAAATCGAAATTGAGTTTGTCGCCTACAGAGGCCTTGATGTCGGTTTGAATCTGAGTGTCGAAATCGAAAGCGGTGTGATTCCGTTGCCGCTCGGTCAGCGTGGGGTTTCCGGTCGAAGTATGGGTGAAACCCACTTTAGTGGTCAGGCTTCCGCTTGCGTTCAGGCGAACGCCGCCCGGGCCGAAAATTTTATCGGCAGGGCCGATATTTACATTGAAATCGAAAGCCGACAGGGCGTCTTTTTCCTTTTTCTGCGCCATGCTGTCAAATTCTGCCGTGTATTTGTTCCTGTAAAACAAATCCCTGCTTCGTTGCAGGCTGTATTTGTAATACTCTTCGGGCGTGAGCGTGAGCGGGGTTTCAATGTCTTCGTTTCCGATTTTTGTACGCAGTTCATACAGGTTTGTCAGCGGATTGTATTCAAAATCGGATTTGAAGTTTTGCGGCATGGACAAATCAATGGGATAAACGTTTTTCACGTCCCTGTATTCTTCGGGGACTGTTTTTGCTATCGGAAAAATCGTATTCGCCGTATCCGTACTTTGGGTTGCAGCTTTCGGCGGGGGGGCCTGCGGCGACGACAAGCCGGAAAAACCGCTTGCCGAAGCGAGAAATATAAGCGTAAATATGTATTTTTTCCCGGATTCCATCAAAGCATTTTCAGTGCAAGTTTAATAATCTCTTCTACTGTTGAAGACGGTTTGTCTGCATATATTTTACCGACTGCCTTTTGGGATGCCAATTGATTGAAGCCCAACATGACGAGCGCCGAAACGGCTTCCCGTGCGACTTCGCCCGAAACGGCGTCGGGGGAGGTTGTTCCGCTGATTTTCACTTTACCTTTCAGGTCGAGAATAATCCGCTCGGCGGTTTTGATTCCGACGCCTTTCACGGCTTTCAGCGCATTGGCGTTTCCCGATGCGATAATTCCTTCGAGTTCGTAAACGGCAATGGATGAGAGTACCATCCGGGCGGTGTTGGCGCCGACTCCGGAAACCGAAATCAGGAGCAGGAAAAGTTCGCGTTCGCGTTTTTCCATGAAGCCGAACAGTTGGTGCGCATCTTCCCTGATGGCTTCGTAAACAAACAGTTTACAGGTTTTTAAGTTGCCGAGCGCACTGTAAGTATTCAACGAGATATGGGCAAGATAACCCACGCCTCCTGTTTCGATAACCACCGAAGCCGGCGTTAATTCGGCAATTTCTCCTTTAATATAATCTAACATGCGGTAATTTTTTGAATTAGCCAATTGTATTGATAATAACGAAGAAAAAGTCAAAAGCGTATATTTACGGGATGGAACGTTAAGGAATTTCAAATTATTGCAGCCTTGCCGCGCGAAGTATAACCTAAAATCCGCAATCAAAATTATATCTCTGTGTAACTCTGTGTCTTCTCTGAGATTCTCTGTGTAATTTCTAACACAGAGTTACACGGAGAAGACACAGAGAACCACAGAGTT
>JAISXN010000183.1 GCA_031270525.1 Candidatus Symbiothrix sp.
ATGTCCAAAAACCGTCAAAAACCGGCTGTTTTGCCCCAAATTTTAGTTTTTGTGGTGATTTTTCACCTAAAATCCGAAAAGCATCCTCGCCACGATTTTTTTTGTCCGGTAAATCTAAAACTCGTCGCCTGAAAAGAAAAAATGAGGCTGACTCTTTTGAGACAGCCTCGTTCATTATTCCTTATTTATCTGATTATAAAAACAATAGACGTCGATAAAAAAAGAGCAGGTAACGGATAAGTAACGAGCCAAACACTTTGGTTTACTATGTTTTGCAACGTTTCAAATATCTCATTTGCAAAATTAGAAAATGTATTTTAATTATCCAAACTTTTTGCAGGACAATTAAACAATTTTTCCAACTGAAAACCATCCAGACTGTAATTCAGAATTTTAAAGCGAATTTTTGCGCCGTTTCTTATTTCCGTTTCATTTGTGCCTCCTGCCATGCTGCAATTAAAATTTACAGAATCAACCGAAAGAACAAGTTCGTCGCTTGCAGGGGTAGAATATTCACCATAAATATTTGTAAAACAGGAATTTCCGCAAGGTTGTTGGTCGAAACTGTAGAATGTGCCGTAGAAAAAAAAACGGACAAAAATACCCCAATTGTCTTCGATATTTCCGGCATCGTTTTTGGCTGTAAACAAACAACCATCCTGCACACAAAGTTGAAACTAACAATACTGTATTTTTCATTGTGTTATTTTTTAAATTTATGAGAATTACAAGAAAGCACTTATTTCTAAATAGAAAAATCAATGTATCGAAAACTTTAAATTATGTGTTTGGGAAATTACTGCATACATATTTGGCAGGAACGAAAATAACCTTTCGTGCCGGATATTATACCTTTGTGAAATATTTCTTAAAAGTTCAAATCCGGACTTTAAGTTCACTGGTATTAATTTTTTATTTATCATGAAAAGACTTATTTTTAAATCAGTATGTATTGCAGTCTGCTGCGTTATTGGAGCATTGCCTGCAAAAGCTTTTTCGGGCAGTGGAGCGGGGACGCAGGCTGACCCCTATCAAATCATCACAGCAGACCAACTTGATGAAGTGCGAGATGAACCCGCTAAGTTTTATAACTTGATGAACGACATTGACCTGACCGCTTGGCTCACTGCCAATTCGCCGGAAGAAGGCTGGAATCCTCTTCCTTTCGCAGGACATTTCAACGGGAACGGGCATTTCGTCACAGGAATGAGAATCAACCGGACATCTAACAACGTCGGACTTTTCGGCAGTGTAACCGGTAATGCCGGAATAAGCAATCTCGGTGTAGCCACAGCCGGAAACGATACGGTAAAAGGCTCTGAAAATGCAGGAATTTTGGTCGGAGGAATCAATGGCGCAGGTGTTACACTGGCTATCAATAATTGCATAGTCATCGGGAATGTCAAGGCAACATCGAGAAATGTTGGTGCATTTCTTGGTTTCAATAATGGAGGAAATATTACGATCGAAAACAGTTATGCTGCGGGCAACGTCGTTTCAGCGGGTGATGGCGCCGGCGGACTTATCGGTAACTCATGGTCGGGAAGCGGTGCTGTCAGTTGTAATATCACTATACAAAAAAGCTATGCCGTCAACTCGGTATCGTCCACAGGCGCTGCAGGCGGTCTGCTCGGCGGGGCAAGTGCAAGTTCTTCCACCACAATGGGTGAACAGGCAATCATTCTAAACATATCCAATGCATGCGCGGTCAATTCCACAATCAACACTACAACTTCGAGTTTCGGACGGATTTACGGTTATTTAAAAACAGCCAATGCAACCGTAACGCTTAATAACTTTGCATTTGCAAAAACGCAAGTCAATGGCGTCGCCGTGAACGGAACGGCTACCGATAATAACGGAGAAGACAAATCAGCAAGCGAATTAGCGGCGCAGGCAACTTTTGAGGCGGCTACCTGGAATTTTACAAGCATTTGGCAATCAGGCAACGGCAATTACGAACTTCCCGTTCTGAAATCTTTTCCTTTGAGCAAACAGCCGGTTGCTTCCGTACTTGTCGAACCTCCACTTACGTTTACTCTTCCGGACATTTTGTCCGGTAATATGATTTTGCAACGTAATACTTCTGTCCGCCTGTGGGGAAAAGCCGCTCAAAACAAGAATGTGCATGTTGTAACAAGTTGGGATAATGGCGAAAAAGACGTAGCCGTCAATGCTGAAGGTTTGTGGGAAACAACCGTAAATACAGGCGATGCCGGCGGACCTTACAGCATTACTTTTTCGTCGGAAGGCGTTACAAAAACCGTCGGCAATATACTGTTTGGCGAAGTATGGATTTGCGCCGGACAGTCGAACATGGCTATGCCGCTGCAAGGTTGGGATGGAATGCCCATCGAAAATTCGGCGGCATATATTCGCGAATCAGCCTCACACAATGATATTCGCATGTTTACAGCGAGCCGTAGCGCTTCTCTTGAACCGCAATTCAATACCGGCGGGACATGGCAACCAGCTTCGGCTTCGGCGGCAACATTCAGCGCCGTCGGCTATCTGTATGCCTTGGAATTGCAGAAAAAATTGAATGTTCCGGTTGGGATGATACATTTAAGCTGGCCAGGGTCGACCGTACAGGCATGGACGAGCCGAGAAGTATTGCAACTGTTTCCGGAAGTAAACCTCAACATCAGCGGCGCTCTGACGCAACGGACGCCGACAGTCCTTTACAACGGCATGTTCCACCCCGTATCGAAATATTCCGTGAAAGGCGTAATTTGGTATCAGGGCGAAGACAATGTAGGCGCACATGCCTTGTATGCCAAAATCTTCCCTGCATTTGTCCGGAATTGGCGTACAGACATTGACAGGGGCGATATTCCGTTCTATTATGTAGAATTGGCTCCTTACAAATATCAGGGATCAACACAGACACAGGCAGCTTTGTTGCGCGAAGTACAGTTCCAATTACAGGATTCACTTGCAAACGCAGCATTGATAAGCGCCGGCGACTTGGGCGAAGAAGAACAGATTCACCCTGCTAAAAAGTACGAAATCGCACAACGATTGGCTTTCCGTTCGCTGCTGGATACTTACGGTTACAATGAAGAACCTTATACCCATATTCATACGCCGGTTTGTACGCACCGGAACATTTCCGGCAACACCATTCTGCTTACATTCGGAAATATCGGTAACGGACTTGCATTTCAAGGCGATCCGGCAACCGCATTTGAAATTGCCGGCGAAAACAAGGTCTATTACCCCGCAAATGCAAGCATTACCGGTAACCGGATAGAAGTCCGGTCAAGCAATGTGGCAAGTCCGAAAGAAGTGCGTTACGCTTTCAAAAACTATTTCCAAAGCGTACTGTTTAACAATTACGGCATACCGGTATTCCCATTCCGAACCGATAATTTGCTCGCTGAAACCATCAATTCAATAATGGTTAATGATACCGAACCGTTCGTGTATCCTAATCCTACAAACGGAAAACTCTTTGTAAAAGTCGGCGCTACAAGTGGAAAACGCATTTATAACATGAGCGGAAATATCGTTTTAAGCAGTTTCGCTTCCGAATTAGACCTGTCTGCTTTGCCTTCAGGCATTTACTTCCTTGCAGTGAACGGAACAATACATAAAATTGTAAAATTATAATCCACAAATGAAGCCGATGAAACACCTGTTTATTCTATATCTTATATTATTGCATTTCACATTTGCCTTTGCAGCCCCTGAAAGAACAGAAATTCAAGATGGATGGAAATTCCGGATGGCCCGTATGGGCAATTGGTATTCTGCAACTGTACCGGGTACTGTTCATACCGACCTGATGAACAATGGCATGATCGATGACCCCTTTTCCGGTTTAAACGAGCGGGCAGTGCAATGGATTGACAAGGAAGACTGGGTTTACGAAACCACATTCAAGCTTTCTGCCGGAACGCTTGCAAAAAATAATATCCGTTTGTTTTTCAAAGGTCTGGATACTTATGCTGATGTTTATCTGAACGATAAGAAAGTTTTGGAAGCCGGCAATATGTTTCGAGAATGGAAGATTGATATTAAAACACAAGCAAAAGAAGGCGGCAACAAACTGCGGATTTATTTTCACTCGCCCATCAAAAGGGCCATGGAATTTTACGATACTTCCGAAATAAAATACCGGGTTTCGGACGCAAGCGATTTGTCGCAAAATGGAGGCGTCTTCAACAAAAAACTCAGTCCTTATGTGCGTAAAGCGGCTTATCATTTCGGTTGGGACTGGGGGCCGCGCCTCGTAACTTCCGGCATTTGGCGGCCTGTTTTTCTGGAAGCATGGGACGATGCAATCATTGAGAATGTTCAGATTCAACAAAATAATGTAACAGCCGAAAATGCCGAAATTACCGAAACTGTCGAGATTCTGGCAGACAAGGATTTTTCAGGTGCGAAAATTCTGGTTTCGGACGAAAAAAACGGAATAATTTTGAGCAATACCACAACCGATTTAAAAGCAGGTTTGAACAAGGTTAATATCCGTTTTTCAATCAAAAATCCGCGACTTTGGTGGAGCCGTGGTTTGGGCGAACAGTATTTGTATAAATTCAAAACACAAATTGTAGAAAACAATGAAGTTGTTGATTATAAAACAGAAAAAACAGGTATCCGTTCGCTGAAGGCAATACGCCGTCCCGACAAATCCGGTCTTGGACTGCATTTTGAAATCAATGGAATCCCTATTTTTGCCAAAGGCGCTAATTACATTCCCTGCGACAATTTCTTGCCGCGCATCACTCGTGAAATTTATCAAAAAACCATTCAGGATGCAGCAAGTGTAAATATGAATATGCTTCGCGTATGGGGAGGCGGTATTTACGAAGATGATTATTTCTACAACTTTGCGATGAATACGGCATTCTGGTTTGGCAAGATTTTATGTTTGCCTGTAAAACCTATCCTTCCGAAGGTGAATTGATGGAAAATATCCGTCAGGAAGCGGTTGATAATGTTCGGCGCTTGCGAAATCATGCATGTTTAGCTCTTTGGTGCGGGAACAACGAAATTATGGACGCACTTTATAATTGGGGCAACGACGGTAAAGGATGGCTTGAAGAATATCGCCGGCAAAACAATGCCGAAGCTGCCGAAACGGTTTGGCAACAGTATTACTCGCTTTTCCACGAAGTATTGCCCGAAATAGTTGCACAAAACGACCCAAGTACATTCTATGTTCCTTCGTCGCCTTACAACGATATGAAAGGAACGCGCTCCGAAAATTCGGGCGATATGCACTATTGGACGGCATGGAGCAATGCATTACCCATTTCTACATTCAATGAAGTGAAAAGCCGTTTTTTCAGCGAATATGGTTTTCAATCTTTTCCGGTTTTCGAGTCGGTAAAAAAATTTGCACCCAACGAGCGCGATTGGGATATTGCGTCGGAAGTAATGATGTGGCACCAACGGGGTGGCAGCAAGGCCAACCAACGCATCGAAACCTGTATGAATAACGAATACGGGAAACCGAAAGATTTTGAATCTTTACTATATCTCAGTCAGGTATTGCAGGGCGACGCGATGAAAATCGCAATGGAATCGCACCGCCGGAATATGCCTTTTTGTATGGGTAGTTTGTATTGGCAGATAAACGATTGCTGGCCTGTGGCTTCGTGGTCGAGCCGCGATTATTACGGGCGATGGAAAGCGCAGCATTATTTTGCTCGAAAAGCATACGACGATGTACTCGTTACGGCAAACGAAGAAAACGGCGAATGGACTGTTTACACCGTTTCCGACCGGTTGAAAGCCTTCAAAGCCGATTTGGAAGTAATTTTAATTACGCTCGACGGAAACGAAGTGAATCGATACAAAAAAACGCTTACTGTTCAGGCAAATACAAGCACAGAAAGTTTTTCGGTAAACGAAAACGAATTGCTCAGAGGCCACTCCAAAGACAATGTTGTTGTACATCTGAAACTGAAAGAAAAGAACGGAAAAATTTACGCTAACAATTATTTTTTACTGCGGCAAAAAGAGATGAATTTTCCGCAAGTTAAAATTAGTCAGGCAATTATTCCGGTTGAAGGCGGATTTGAATTATCCCTGTCGGCAAACAAGTTTGCTCGTGCGGTGTTTGTGTCGGTGGAAGATGAAAAAACGGAATTTTCGGATAATTTTATTGATATTCTTCCAAATACAACCGAAAAAATCATCATTAAAACCGGACTTTCACAAAGAGAATTACTTGAATCATTGAAAATAACATCTTTGTCCGAAAGTCTGGAAGTTCAGCGCCGTGAAAATGTTGGAAATTCCGAATTTAACATTCTGAAATTCGATGCAAAAGGCGATGGAAAAACCATCAATACAAGCGCTATTCAAACAGCCATCGATCAATGCGTTGCAAGCGGCGGCGGAAAAGTGATTGTTCCTGCCGGCGTTTTCGTTACCGGAACGCTTTACATGAAAGACAATGTTACGCTTTATATTTCCGAAAACGCTACCTTAAAAGGCAGTCCTTCGTTTGCCGATTATCCGGATAACCGGGTAAAATATGTCAATTCTTTTTCGTATCCCGGAAAACCTTTCGGCAACAAGGCATTGATTTTCGGTGAAAATCTGCACAATATCTCAATTACCGGAAAAGGCGCAATCGACGGTAATGGCGACAGTTTCGAATTTCAACTCGGCAACGACAACAATCCTCAAAGCCGGCAGCGTCCAAGCGTAATCTGCTTTATCAAATGCAATTCGGTAAAGGTAGAAGGCTTACGCTTGCAAAATTCCGCTTATTGGATGCAAAATTATATCGGCTGCGATACGCTGACGCTTAGGAATTTGAATATTTATAATCACAGCAATTATAACCAGGATGCAATGGACATTGACGCGAGCAATGTACTGGTAGAAAATTGCGTGATCGATGCCGACGACGATGGCGTTTGCCTGAAAAGCCATAATGCCGACCGCATTGTAGAAAATATTGTAGTTCGGAATTGTACGATCGCTTCCAATTGCAATGCTGTGAAATTCGGTACAAAATCGGACGGTGGTTTCCGCAATGTACAAATATCCAACTGTATTATTCACAAAGCCTCAGCCGACCATATTCGTCACTGGCAGGAAAATTTGAAATTTATTGAGTTGCCGGTAACCGTTATTTCGGGTTTTGCATTTGAATCGGTTGATGGAGGTATTATTGAAAACATTGAAGTTTCAGACATTACAATGACGGATGTTCAAACTCCGGTTTTTGTAATTCTTGGTCGCCGTAATACCGGTCAGGCAGGCGACCCTGCGTTCTACAAAGTGAATAATCCCGTCGATGCAAGTCTGAAAACAGGTTACGCACGCAACATTTCTTTCAAAAATATTACGGCTGTTTCACATAGCAAAATGGCAAGTTCCGTTACGGCTTCGGCAGGGAACTTCGTGGAAAATATCCGTTTTGAGAATGTGAAAATCAGCACGATGGGCAAAGGAACACTCGAAGAGGCTTCTGTCAATCTCAATGAATATGCAGGCGCTTATCCCGAAAACCGAATGTATGGACAGGTTTATCCTTCGAGCGGATTTTTCTTCCGGCACGTAAAAAACGTTTCACTGAAAAATGTAGAATTAACGGTGCGCAATAAAGATTTTCGTCCGGCAATTATTTTCGACGATGTATTTCAGGCAACTATAAGCAACTTGAAATCCGATTCTCCGGTTGGCAAGTTTTCAAGTTTTAGATAACCACGTTTAACAGGTCCATTTGCGACAAAATCGTATTTCCTCTCTTTTGTACATTGCTGTGTTCATATTTGGCAGAAAAGAGCACCATTTTCTTATGCCGCGTTCGTACTTTTGCTTGCAAATTTTTATTATCACAAATTTAATTTACTAAATCATGCAAAAACATTTACAAAAAACAAAACGAACGATTGTATTCTTTTTGCTGTTTTCATGCCTGTTGAGTATTTCGAGCGCTGCGGCGCAGGATTACAAAATCACGGGAACAGTAACAGACTCAAAAGGTGAAGCCATTATCGGGGCTGTTATTGTTGTGCAAGGCAGCAAGACAGGAACAATTACCGATGTAGATGGGAATTTCAGTTTGCAGGTTTCTTCTGCGGCTGAGCAAACCATCGAAATTTCGTATATCGGCTACACAACAATAACGCTGAAAACAAAAGCCGACAGTCCGGTACGTGCGGTATTGGAAGAAAATCTTCAGACGCTCGACGAAGTTATAGTAGTAGGTTATGGTACTCAGAAACGTGCAACGATGACTTCGGCCGTTGCGCAAATAAAAGGCGAGAAGATTGCCGCATTGCCTAATCCGCGTCTTTCTACCGGCATTGGAGGTCAGGTGTCGGGTGTAATTACTTTTCAGGAAAGCGCTGCTCCCGGCGCTGATGCAGCCACCATTTATGTTCGCGGTTCGCAGCCGCTCATACTTGTGGATGGAGTTGAACGTCCCGGCGACCGCATTGATACCGAAGATATCGAATCGGTGTCGGTGTTGAAAGATGCTTCGGCTGTGGCGCCTTACGGTTTGAAAGGCGCTAACGGCGTTATCCTGATTACGACAAAACGGGGCGCTGCCGGAAAATTTTCGGCTACGTACACCGGTAACGTGAGTTGGCAAAAACCCATGAACCACCCTGAGTTTATGGGTTCCGCCGATTATTTTGAGTTTCGCAACAAAGCTTACGAAATGGATGGACTTGCAGGTCAGATGATGCCTGCCGAAGAAATAGAACTTTATCGCAACGGCTCCGACCCCAACCGCTATCCGGACACCGACTGGGTCGGAAATTACATGGGAATTTCCAATGCAACCAAACATAACGTTTCAGTTACGGGCGGAACCGACAGAATCAAGGTCTTTACCTCGTTCGGTTACGTCTATCAGGGAAGTATGTTTCATGCACAAGACTACAACCGTTTTACGGGACGTGCGAATATAGATATTCAGGCGACGACGACGACAAAAATTTCAGTTGACAATTCGTTTATGAAAGATATTGTGAGTCGCGACGGTTTGGACGCGAGCACCATCATGGAACGCCTCTACCGCGCCGTACCTTTCGAAGTGGACAGATACACCAACGGCTTGCCGGCATTCCAGCAATCGTTGGGAATCAGTATGTATGAAGGCATTTATCATCGCGAAGACTACAGCGATATGAATGATATTTCCAATTCCAATCTCACCATCGAACAGCAACTACCATTTATAAAAGGTCTTTCCGCCAAAGTTTCATTCAACTACGACAAGCAGCACAAAGACCTGAAAAACTGGATTAAACCGCTCATATACTATAATTTGAATCCTGTAACCGGCGAATATGATCAAATTGACCAGTCGAGTACGGTAAAACCGTCTTTGAGCCAGGAATATAAACGCTGGGACTGGTACACCTTCAATGGTGCGCTGAATTATGGCAACTCGTTTGGGAAACATCATATCACCGCTCTTGCGCTTTTTGAAGCTCGTTGGCAAAAGGCGACGAACCTGCTCGCTTCCAAATCGGAGTTTGATTTCAATATTCCCGAACTTTCGCTCGGAACTCCCGATCAAACCAAATGGGGATTAAGCGGAACATCGTCCGAAGAAGCGCAATATGGCGTTGTAGGACGTATCGGTTACGATTTCAATCAAAAATATTTGGTCGAATTGGCCGGTCGTTACGACGCAACCTACAAATATGCACCGGGACGCCGCACCGATTTTTTCCCCTCTCTTTCGATCGGATGGCGAATTTCGGAAGAAGAATTTATGCCTTTCCGGGAAACAATCAACAACCTGAAACTCCGCGCTTCGTATGGTAAATCGGGCTATCCGGGAGGCGAAGCATTTTATTATATGCAAACTTACGGGGTAAACAACAGTTACATTTGGGGAAGCGGCGATACGGAAGTACGCGAACAGGGCATTTATGCCAACAAAGAACCGAATACCAACCTCACGTGGCAAACCGTATGGAAATCGGACTTCGGATTCGACCTCAATATGTGGAACGGACTGTTTGGACTGGAATTTGATTACTACCACGAAAAACGCAACGACATCATTCTCGGCCCGCAAACCGAAGTAACTACGGAATATGGTATTCAATTGGCCGATGAAAACTATGGAATTGACGGCCGGCATGGAATTGACGTTACATTGAGCAACCGCACCGGAATAACTAAAGATTTCACGCTTAACAATTCTTTTGTGTTCACATACACACGCCATCAAACCATTAAGGCTAACGAAAATAGAGCGTCGCTTTATAATCCGCGCCGCCGCCAGACAGGGCTTTCAAGCGGACAACTTTGGGGCTATCAATCGGCGGGACTTTTTGCCGGCGAAGAAGAAATAAAAAATTGGGCGTATCAAGCTGCCGGTACGCTGCCGGGCGACATTAAATACGTTGATCAAAACGGCGACGGGAAAATCGACAGCGAAGATATTGTGCGCATCGGCCGCTCAATGATCCCGGAAATTATGTGGGGATACAACCTGAAAGCCGAATGGAAAGGTTTCGATCTGACATTATTTTTCCAGGGCACGGGACGTTCCGATTATTATTTGGGAACAGCCGACCGCGGTGTACGCCGCCCCTTTGCCGACAACAAGGCGCGTGTCGAACATTACGATTCGTGGACTGCGGATAATCCGAATTCCAATGCAAAATATCCCCGTTTGCGTTCGACCGAATTTGCCATGAATTATGCCGCTTCCGACTTCTGGGTTATCAATTCGTCGTATGTGAAACTCAAATCCCTTGATTTGGGATATACGCTGAAATCGAAATATGCTAAAAAAGCAGGTATGCAAAATCTCCGTATCAACGCCAATTTTTACAACGTGTGGACAATATTTACCCGTGCGTCGAAAGATTTTGATCCCGAATCGCAGAGATTCTCGGCTTATCCGCAACAGTTTATCTCTACCGTTGGACTCACCGCAACGTTTTAATAATGTAAAATGTAGAATAAAAAATGAAAAATATTAAAATATAAGCAGATGAAAAAACTTAAATTAATATCAGTAATGCTTGCCGTCCTGTTTGTTTCGGCTTGCAGCGATTTTCTGGACATTACGCCTAATGACCGTATTTCCGACGATGGAATATGGACAAGCCCGGCCGCCATCAAGCAATATGTAAACGACGTATATAACTCCATCAACGGGCCATTGTATATTTGGAGCAGTCGTAATAACCGCGATAATATCGGCGGCGCACGTGCTATTTTCGACTGTTTTATGACCGGCGACCTGTGGTATCACAGCGGAAGGTTGTATAATTATACACAGTGGAACAAATCGAGTAGCATGGATGCCCTCAACCGGTGGACGGATTGTTACACCAATATCCGCAAGGTAAACACGGCTATCGACAATCTGGAAAAAACCACCGCTTTGGGTACGGAATTTAAAGAACGTTATCTGGGCGATATGTATTTTTGGCGGGCGATGCTCTACTATGAACTGTTTCGTTTCTATGGTAAAGTGCCCATTATTGACCATGCGCAAAACCGTCACGAAGAAGATATTTTCAATGCCCGCGACAGGGAAATTGTTGTGGTAAACTTCTTTATAAGCGACTTTGAAAATGCCGTGAAACGGCTTCCTGCCAATATCCCGAATGCCGAACTCGGACGCGCCACCAAAGGCGCTGCACTCGGAATGTTATCCACCGCTTACCTGTATTTGGCAGACGTGATGCCTTATGTCGAAGACCCATCGACTTTGCCTTTTGATCCGAAAGAATATTACCGCTTGTCTTACGAAATTGCCGATCTTTTCATTACCGGAACCAAGGCAAGCGACGAAACGCTGGCTCGGCTCGACATAACCGATCGCAACGTCCTTGTGGGAAAATACAATCTCTTCGGAAGAAATGCAGCCGATAAGACACAGGCTTTCCAGGATTTGTTTTATGCAGCCAATGAATACAACGAAGAAGTAATTTTCGATATTCAGTTTACCGACAAATTCCCGCAAGCATGGGTATCAAGCGAACGGCGCGGACACGACTTGATGGGTATTTCACACCCAGGCAGTTACGCCGAAAACACCGACGGGTCGTATGGTGGATGGGGAAACAACAATCCGACACAAAATCTGGTGGATGCGTTCCGTATGGCGGATGGTAGCCCGTTCGACTGGAACAATCCCCAACATGCGGCAAATCCCTACGAAAACCGCGAACTCCGTTTTTATGCTTCCATACTTTACAACGGATGTCCGTGGCGCGGCGATATTCTTTATACCTCGACAAATCTGGTCGTAAAACACCCGACAAAGCCGCAGTATCAGTTTCAGACGAATCCGCAAAAACGCGGAACAGCCAACTACGGCGATACGGGCTATTACCTGCGAAAACTGATCGACCCCTCGAAACGCGGCGGAACACCCTGCCGTTATGCTCCCTGGGAAGGCGCCGACCAAAACATTATCGTGCTTCGTTATGCCGAAATTTTACTCACTTATGCCGAAGCTAAACTCGAATACGACCGGAGCGCCGACCAAAGCGTTTATGATGCGCTAAATGCAGTGCGCGACCGCGGCGGTTTATCTGCTTTGTCGAGCTTGGATTATCTTGCGCTGCAAACTCAAATTCGCAACGAACGCCATATCGAATTGTGTTTTGAAAACAAACGTTATTTCGATATTATGCGCTGGCGCAAAGGACCCGAAATCATCGGGCAGGATGTTTACGGAATAGATATAACCTACAGTGCGGAAAACAATGGTCAGCCGGATGCAAAAGTAATAACCGCTTACAATCGCGTTTTGCTCACTTCCAAATCGTTTGAAGCTCCGAAAAACTACCTGATGCCCATACCCGACGCCATAGCAGGCAGAAATCCAAAACTTTTACCGGATAATCAGGGATGGTAAATAATTAATAATTAAGAATTAAGAATTAAAAATTAAGAGTTATGAATAAGAAGATATTAAAATACGGTTTTCTGCTTTTGATTTGCGCTTTGACGGGTTGTATGGAAAAAGTAGAGATAGAAATTCCCGAAGATTACGATGCGGCATTAATTACCGGCGTAAACGTATATCGCGCTTCTAAAGAAGGCGACAGTGAATTTGTAAAAGGTGACCCGGTGAAACCATTGACTTCAACCGTTGAGATTGACAACGAAATGAAAACGGTTATAACAAGGCTTACCACAGAAGAAGATCTTACTAAATTGAAGGTTTCGCTGACGATTTCGTCGGGTGCAACCATTATCAATTCATTTGGCGGTCAAATTCAGGATTTTTCGCAAGTGCGCACGGTCGAAATCGAATCGCCGAGCAAAAAGGTGAAAAATACATGGACGATAGAAATCATTAGTCAATAAGAAAGACAATATCATGAATCCGTTTTGAGAATGTGAAAATCAGCACGATGGGCAAAGGAACACTCGAAGAGGCTTCTATCAATCTCAATGAATATGCAGGTGCTTATCCCGAAAACCGAATGTATGGACAGGTTTATCCTTCGAGCGGATTTTTCTTCCGGCACGTAAAAAACATTTCACTGAAAAATGTAGAATTAACGGTGCACAATAAAGATTTTCGTCTGGCAATTATTTTCGACGATGTATTTCAGGCAACTATAAACAACTTGAAATCCGATTAATAAATTTCCGGTTTAATCGTTCGATATTCCGTAATCTGCCTTGCACTGTCATCAATGGCCAAGCCGAC
>JAISXN010000025.1 GCA_031270525.1 Candidatus Symbiothrix sp.
GCGGAAACTAACGGTTTTGTAGATATTACCAATGTAAAACAATTGGCAAGTTTTTCCGGCCTGGATGTCAAAATAGTAGAATCCGGCACGTGGAAAGGTAAGAGCAAAATCAGCAAGAAGGGTAACAGTCATATTCGCAAAGCACTGTTTATGCCTGCTTTTTCAAAAATAAAAAAGGATCATGCGACGAATGAATACTGCAATCGTTTAAAGCAGGCGAAAGGAAAAGGGATGATAGCAGCCGTGGCTGTCCAAAGAAAATTGCCGGGATTGATGTTTTCGCTTTGGAAGAATGAAGAAATGTTTAAATCGACTGTATAAAAACTTCGGGTAATGATGAGCATAAGCCCTTCCTTCGGCTTTGTCCGAAGGACTAAAAAATTGTGGGGAAATAAAGTCCCCACAATACAAGACAGACTTCGGTGCAAAGAATCGCATAAAGCCTTCCTTCGGCATCACAAAGATATGAAAAGTGAAAAATAACTGAAATAAATTGGATTTTAACACAGTACCTTTGCCCGTGAACAATAACCCGACAGAGGATGTTACGGTAAGAATTTTGTGGAATGATTTGCAAAAGGAAACGAAGAAAAAATACAGTGTTATATTGTTGGATGCGAGGCATAAAGCCGAGCCTTTATCAATTAAATCGGTATGTTATCGCCTAAAGCGATAACCTGCAAGTGTACAGTCTAATGTAACGAAGTGGTTTATGCTGTACTCTTGCCTCTGTCGGTGTCCGCAACTTGCTTTGAAAGTGGCAGTGCAGCCCCGCAACTTCATGCCCGGCAAAGCAGGGAGTTGCGAGCGGCGGAACGGAAACGCAAAGCGTGTCGTGGACACAAAATAAAAAAGCCCGGCACTGTGAATGTCGGGCTGTTGATGGCTGATTTGTAGATAATTAATTGTAAAATGGCGGTGCAATCCATATTATTTTGTACTGTTGCGGTTTATCTTTCTTTTGAAGGTGTTCCCGCAAGGATTGATTGACAAAATCCCGGAAGATTTTCGCTTCAAACGAAGCAATACGGTAACTCAAAAAAATGAGGACTTCCATGTTGTAGTAAAGACATTGCCTTTCAACTCCCTTATAAGTATATCTGTGCGTATAAGTTACGTCGGATTCGTAGAGCAACCTGTTTTTAAAAATGCTTCGCAGGTTTGCCTCTACTTTTTGAGGATAACAGTTGAAAAGTTTCGCAATCTCATATTTATTGACATACAATGTATTATCTATTAATTGCGCTTCGACGGATGGCGCTTTGCCCTCTTCCCGAATAATCTTGATATACCCTTTTTCCATTGTGCTAATCTTGTTACAGGTTTGTACTTTCATACATGTTTTCTATACCGTTTAACCTGGTAGCCAGTCTATTCATGTCATTACTGATTTTGTTGTCGGTAATGCGGGCATATATCTGTGTCGTCTGGATTTTTGCATGACCTAACATTTTGCTGACCGTTTCAATCGGAACACCTTTTGACAGAGTCGTCGTTGTGGCAAAGGTATGACGGGCCAGGTGCGTGGTCAGATTCTTCCCGATACCGCACAAATCCCCAATCTCCTTCAAATAGCTGTTCATCTTTTGATTGCTGATTTTAGGCAGTAATGCGCCATGAGGTAATTTCCCCCGGTATTTATCCAGTATCATAAGAGGAACTTTCAGGAGGGGAACATTCACATTGACGTCGGTTTTATGCCGTTTAGTCATAATCCACAGATTGCCATCGAAAGACGTCCGGATATTTTCCTGAGAAAGGCTCATAACATCGACGAAAGCCAGGCCGGTAAAGCAACAGAATATAAACAGGTCTCTTACGTGTTCCAGACGTTCGATGGAGAAACTCTTTTGCATGAGTTTTTGCAACTCTTCGTCTGTTAGATACCCTCTGTCCACTTTCTTGAACGTGATTTTGTAGTTGTGGAAAGGGTCTGCCGTTATCCAGCCGTTATTCTTTGCCGTCAGGATAATTGTTCTGAAATACTGCATGAATTTTGCCGTAGTGTTATCACCGCATGCGCAATCCGAACGCAGATAGTTCTCGAAATCAATAACAAACTGATAATTAATCTCCCGCAAGGCGATGTCCATGATGTTGTAGCGGGCCAGCATGAAACCTTCCAGGCGCCGGTACGCCCGATCGTACTTTTCAATGGTGGTTTTGGATTTGTTAATCCCCTGCAATCGTCGCAGATTCTCGTTGTACTGAGAAAAAATGCCCAGCAATGTTTCCTGCCGGGCTGTTATTCCCAGAAAGGCATTGCGGATTTTCTCCGGCGTTACCAGTGTGTCTTCCCGTTCAATCGTCCTGTAATGGTTCGTGATTGAAGCATGAACGTTATCCAGCAAGGCATTGAGTTTGGAGGCTTCAAGGCTTTTGCCTGCGGCTTTTCCCTTTTTGGTATCCCAAAGTTCCGGCGCAATTTCCAGTTTGGAACTGAATTGACAAATCTCTCCGTTCAATGTGATACGAATCATGATCCCGGCTTTGCCGTTTTTGTTTACGTAATTTTTCCTCACGTAAAAGAGGACTTTAAATGTACTGCTCATACTAAAAATGTTTTTATACCTCTGCATCTGTAACGGTCGAAAAAATCTTCTGTAACGATTTTTTCTGACGGATTTAACTTCTGTAACGATTTCTGTAACGATTTTGCTGCGATTTTTATTCTCGCATCAGCGGATAAACCGCCTCGCAACAGTCATCGAACAGCCATTAAACAGGCATCAAAATCTGTAAAGACCTTCCCTGACATTTACCTCTGCAAAGGTAGGGTTACTAAATAATATATGAGCTGTTTCGACGTGGACAATTTGCGACAGTTGAGGGACTTATGAAGGAAATCGTTACAGGAATCAGTGGCTGTTTTTCTGTAACGAATTTGTAACGCAACTCTGTCCGTTTTTGTCTTTTGGATGACTTTCAGGTGTCCGTTGAGAGCATAAAAAAATCCCGTAAAACATTGATTTTACGGGATTTGTCTGCGTTTGTCCTTCATGTGTCCGAAGGCTTCTGCGGTATGGACGGGACTCGAACCCGCGACCCCATGCGTGACAGGCATGTATTCTAACCAACTGAACTACCACACCATTCCTCAATTGCGGTGCAAAGATACATCATTTTTTTCACTCCAACAACTTTTTCGCCGATTTTTTTTACAATTTTATCGGAACGCCATTATAAAAATCCAATATCTTCGCCCGGAAAATATAATCATATTTCGCTTGCGCTTCTTCTAACTGACTGCGTAACAGCTTATTTTTCGATTCATTAAACTCAAAAACCGATGACTTGCCGATTTCATATCGCTCTTGCGCATATTTGAACGATTCGGAGGTCGAAGCGACTGCTTCTTGCGAGGCTTTATATTTTTCCTGCGAGGATGCGGCGTTCAGATAGGCTGTCTGAATTTCTTTATACAAATCTTTTTTGATGTTTTCTAATGTCAACTGCTGATTTTCTATATTGAAACGGGCAGCGCGTACTTGATTCCTAACCGAAAAACGATTGAATATCGGAATACTCAAGTTTAACCGGATGGATTCTCTTGCATTGCCCTTGAATTGTTTCGCAAACGTACCATCTGCCGTACTGTAAGAACCGGTACCGTATCCGAGATTGAGATGCAAAGAGGGAAGATAACCCGAACGAGCTATATTTAACGTTTTTTCGGCGCTCTCAACCACATATGCCTGCGCTTTGACAACCGGTTTTACCTGCAATGCGTTATCGAAAATAACATTTACCGGCTGAACGCTATTTATATTTTCCGTAACGACATCGTTTATTTCGGGAACATAAATATCAAACTCGGTATTTCTTTCCAATTCCAAACTTTGCATCAAATCCAATAAAGCCAATTTCAAATTGTTATCTGCCTCTATTACAGAAACTTTATCATTAGCAACCTGAGCCTTAATATCATACAGTTGAGAAGAAGGAACTTTCCCCGCATCAACCAAGATTTCTGTCCGTTGAACTTGCGATTCGCTTAACGTCATTTGATTTTTATTTATTTTTACAAGTTCCTTATTGAACATAACTTGCAAAAACAAGGAGGCTATATTCAACGATAAGTCTTCTTTAGCTTTTGCTAAATTCTCCGTAGCGACCTGCAATTCCAGTTTATTTTTCGCAATTTCGTTCGGAATACGGAAACCTGTGAAAATCGGAATGGAACTTCCTACGGAAAAACTGCTATTAGACTGGTTTACAGTCTCAGTTATGCCACTTCGAGTTTCCGAACGTCCAAAACTCCAATCCTGCCCTATACTGGCGCTCAAATCCGGCAAACGACTCATCTGCGCCGTATTCAAATCGTTCGCAGCCACATGCTTCTGAATCTCCATTTTTTTGATTGTAATGTTATGCTCAACGGCATACCGGATACAATCTTCCAACGTCCATTGTTTCGGCTGCGCCGAAAGATGCACCGAACAAAGGCACATCAAAAAAAACAAAATAACCTGTCTTTTAACCTCTTTCATAGTTACTATTTTTTATTTTTTGTTTTTATCCTTATCTTTTGCTTTGTCTTCAATCTTATTTCCACGTATTTTGTCGGTAGCCGTCAAACCGTCTTTTATTTCGACTTTCACTCCGTCGGAAATACCTATTTTAACCGGACTTTTTTCAAACACTTGCTTAGGTTTTTCTTCCTTTACTTTGTAAACAAATGCCGAGTCATTGCTAAATTCGACGGAACTTTCGGGAATGGTCAGTACATCGGAAGCACGCGCCAGAACAATCTCGGCATTCGCACTGTATCCCGCCCGGATGAAAACCGTATCGGGCACTTTCACCGCCGCTTTGATTTCAAACAACACCGCTCCGTTTTCTTCCAATCCTTTCGGGGAAATGTATTCCAGACGAGCGTCAAATTTGTTGCTGTTAAGTGCGCCGACAGTCAACACAATCGGCATCCTTTCTTTGATTTTCCCGACTTCCGTTTCATCAATATTTCCCCGGAAAATCAAGTCGTTCATATTGGCAACCGATGCAATAGTCGTTCCGTCGTTAAACGTATTCGCTTGGATAACAGAGTTTCCGGCTTTGACGGGAACGTCCAGGATCATACCCGAAATGGTCGAACGAATTTGTGTATTGCTCAATTTAGCATACTTCTTTGCAACCCCTTCACGCACAATATCCAAGGCATCCTGCGCATTGACCTGTTCTTCTTTCGCTTTCCGGAAAGCAGCGTCGGAAGCATCAAATTCTTCTTTCGAAATGACCTTATTAATATATAAACGCTCCTGACGTTCATATTCGGTTTGAATCTGCTTCAAATTAATATCCGAAACTTTCAACCGGGATTCCGCCGAATTTAACTGCCCCATTTCAGGGATAACCTTCACAGTTGCAAGAACTTCACCGATAGTCACCTTTTCCCCGGCCTCTTTCATCACCTCCGAAATGATACCCGATATCTGCGGCTTAATCAGGATTTCATCCCTCGGTTCAACTTTTCCCGTAGCAACCGTTTTATTTTCAATCGTTCCTGTTGTAGGAGTAACTATCTCATAAACATCGACTTTCGGACGCGATTTATTCCAAAGCACAACAAACGTCCAAATCACAACCAAACCCAAAATGACAAGTAAAATGATTCCTCTAACCTTTTTCATATATATAAATAATTGATAATTCGTAATTCGTAATTGACTCTATTCCTCCCTGATTGCCTCTATTGCCTTGACTTGTAAAGCCCGTTTCGCCGGAAGCGAACCTGCAATCAAACCGAAAGTCAACAGTATAATCACCGAAGCGATGGCCGCTCCGAAAGATATCATCGGATCGGATAGATACACGTCTTCCGCCTCTTGCAACCAATAGGTATCCGCCAGACTCAGGCACAATACGCCGAAACACAATCCCAACAAGCCCGAAATAGACGTTAAGACCAAACCTTCCCAAATAATTTGTCCCATAATCGTTCTTGGTTTAGCGCCCAAAGCCCTGCGGATACCAATTTCTTTGGTACGTTCTTTAATCGTCACCGTTAAAATATTGCTAACACCCACAATACCGGCAACTAAAGTCCCCGAACCGACAATCCAAATCACAATTGAAATTCCCAGAAACAGGTATTTGAACATGTTGAATTGATCCTGCAAATTGAATCCCCAGGTGGCCTGTTTGTCGTCGGGCGAAACATGATTGTTGGCCTTTAAGATGGCTTGCATTTTTTCTTCCACCGCTTTGACCGATACATCGGATAAAGTGCTTGCCGCCAACATGTGGACAACATCTCCTTGGTTACTAACTTGTTGCATGGTCGTAAACGGAATGACAACCGATTCTTCCGACCTGCCTCCGATGGAGACGCTGGAAACGCCCGACGATACGCCGACAACCAGATAATAAACGCCGTTCACCCGAATATATTGGCCCAAAGGATTACCGCGGGTCGGAAACAATTCTTCATACACGGTTGTTCCGATAACACAAACTTTCCGCGCCTGGACAATGTCGATTTCATTGATAAAACGTCCGTATTCCATCCGTTGTTGTTCAATTTCAATGTAATTGGAGTGCAATCCCCTTACATTGTATGAACCCGAATTATCTTTAAAAACCACATTATTGGTAGATCTCCGTCCAAACAACATCGGCGAAAGACATTCGATTTCGGGAACCGATTGCCGGAGAATATCCAAATCCCGATTATGAATATTCCACCGCCGCCCTTTTTGGAAACCCTTGTAAGGCAAACTCGTCGTGGAAGAACCCATAAAACAGGAATTAGTTGCAAAACCATCAATACCTTTCAACATGCCCCTTTCCAGTCCACGTCCGGCGCCCATCATGACAACCAGCATGAAAATACCCCAAAATACTCCGAAACCCGTCAGGAAACTCCTGACCTTATTCCGGGTAATCGTCTGCCAAATCTCTTGAAACCTATCTAAATCAAACATAATTAATTATAATTGAGAATTGAGAGTTGAGAATTAAGAATGACGATGATAATGACAAATTGAGTTTTTAATTCTCAATTCTCAACTCTCAACTCTCAATTCTGAACTTATTCTTCTCGCATTGCGATTACCGGCGAAATCCGCGAGGCTTTCCATGCCGGATAAGCCCCCGCTAAAACGCCGGACACAATTAAAACCAACATCGCTCCAACAGCTACATTAACTTCAATCGTCGGATTTTGAAATACATTCGACACTTCCTGAGCTTCGGGAGGCATGTTCAGCAAAATGGAATTAACCAGTTCGCCGGTGCCTACGCCCAAAAACATGCCGATATAACCGAAAACGGAAGTCATCAACACCGATTCCATCAAAATACTTCCCATGATAGACGAAGGTTTAGCGCCGATAGCTTTCCGGATACCAAACTCCCGCGTCCGCTCCCTGACAGTTATCAACATGATATTGCTGATGCTGATAACACCTGCAATCAAAGTTCCGACGCCTATCACCCAAATAAAAGCCGAAATACCGTTGAAAATGCCCTGCGTCTGCAAATAATTTTCCAACATACTCCATACGCCGACCGCACGCTGGTCTTCCACATCAAAAACATGCAATGC
>JAISXN010000126.1 GCA_031270525.1 Candidatus Symbiothrix sp.
CTTGCGGAAAAAGCGCGGATATTGACGCCGGATAAAGGTTTGTCCAACAGTCATATCACGCAGATTTACCAAGATTCGAAGGGCTACATCTGGATTGCTACCGAAAACGGATTGAATAAATTTGACGGATATTCCTTTACCGTTTATTCCGAACAAAAAAATGATTCTACCTCTCTGAAAGGCAATTACGTTTATGCGGTTTTGGAAGACAGCCGCGGAATTTTCTGGGTGGGAACGATGAGCGGATTGTATCAATACGACCGGAATACGGATTCTTTTCACCCTTTCCGCATCGAAAGCGAAACGCCTTTTTATATGGACCGCGTGGTATGGATTTTGGAAGATAAGAAAGGAAACATCTGGTTGTCTTATCCTGGAAACGGTATTATTTGCTTAGATGCCAATACTTTAAAACCTGCTTTCTACAATTGGGAAAATAGCGGAATAGCCGATAACAATATCAATTGCGCATTTGAAGACGCTTACGGCAAACTTTGGTTAGGAACTTACGGCAACGGCATATATGTTTTAGATACTCAAGGTAAATCCGTGAAGCATTACTCCGGTAGCCCGTCGGACCCTTCGGGATTGAATAATCATACGATTTTTTCCTTTTGCGAAGATACACAGGGACGCATATTGATCGGGACTTTGGGCGGAGGAATGAATGTTTTCGACCGTAATACGCAAACTTTCAAGCAAGTAATGAAAGGAAATTCCCAAACCGAAAATCAGATTTATTCGATTTGTATTGATAAAAACGGTAAATTCTGGCTGGGTACCGACGGAGCGGGAGTAATCCGCTACGACGAAAAAGAAAACAAATTACCCAAACTTGATTATGTATCGGACGTTTGCGATTTGTCAAAAGCCAAAATACACCATATTTTTGAAGATAAACAAGGAAATATCTGGATCGCTTTGTATCAAAAAGGAATTCTCTTTATTCCCGCTACCGGAAAAACGTTCGTAAATTACGGATTTAATCCTTACCATCCCTCGCAAAGTATCGGTGTAAACTGCATAATATCCGTTCTTGAAGACAGTTATGGAGACGTGTGGCTGGGTACCGACGGCGACGGACTGTATCGTATCAACCGGTCGGATCAAAGCATTTCGCATTTTTCCGCAACGACGTATCCGCAAATTTCGGGGAATGTAATCACCGCTTTGTTTGAAGATAAAGACAAAAATATCCGGATCGGAACTTATGTGAACGGGATGTTCCGGTACAATCGAAAAACAGCCCGGTTCGATTCCTTTTCTTCTTATAATCACATAACTATTTTTGCACAAGACAAAAACGGTACTTTGTGGATAGGTATGAACGGAGGCGGAATCTGTCGTCTGAATGAAGACAAAAAGACCGAAAAACAGTATTTGTATAAAAACAACCAAGATTGGAAAAACCAACTTGCGAGTAATTGGGTTTACGATATGCTGATAGATGCAAATGGGAAAATATGGATCGGCACTTCCAACGGAATCAGCCTCTTTGACCCTGAAAAAGAGGTTTTTACGAATCTTTCATTATCCGATAACCTGCAAAATACCAATCTGATTTATGTTATGAATAGCGACCATGCAGGAAATATCTGGATAGGAAGTTTTTTCGGCCTGTATCGTATTGATGCTAAAACACAGGAAATAAAACATTTAACTACTGCCGACGGATTACCCAACAACATGATTAACGGCATTGAAGAAGATGCAAATCATTTCTTGTGGTTGAGTACGGGAAAAGGTCTTTGCCGCTACAATCCCGAAACGGGAAATATCTTAAATCTCTATGCCGAAGACGGTATCCAAAGCAACGAATTTCGCCGCGGCAGTCATTTCAAAGGGAAAAACGACCGGATGTATTTTGGAGGTATCAACGGATTGACTACTTTTTACCCCTCTGATTTGACGTATAAAAATACCCTTTTGCGCTTAGCTTTCTCGGAATTGCGGATTTACAACACACCGGTCGCTGTCGGAAAATCGGACATTCTCTCAGAAACTTTGGATGAATCGGAATCTATCCGCTTGAAATACAACCAAAGAGATTTCACCTTTACATTTGCCGCGCTCGAATATGAAATGCCGCAGAGGGTACAATACTACACTCAAATGGAAAACTTCAATACCCAATGGCGTTTGGCGAATATGCCCGACCGGAGTGTGACTTATACCAACCTGAATCCTGGTAAATACATATTTAAAGTGAAAGCCACCTTAGACGGAATTCAATTCCTGGAACGCCGGATACAAGTAATCATTGATCCGCCTTTCTGGTTATCCGTCTGGGCAAAAATGATTTACACCCTGTTGATACTGGCCTTGCTCTATACGGTTTACGCCTACCTGTCATACCGGATGAAACAGAGCCGGATATTACTGGAAAAAGAACGGCAGAAAGAACTTTCGGAAAGCAAACTCCAATTCTTTACGGATATTTCGCACGAAATCAGAACGCCTTTGAGCTTGATTATCAGTCCTATCGAAAAATTGATGATTGATAAAAAGAATGAAAAGAACTTGCCGATATACAAAATCATCTACCAGAACGCCATTCGTATCCTTCGGTTAATCAATCAAATAATGGATTTGCGAGCCGTCGAAAACGGTAAATTGAAACTCCGTTTGGAAAAAACTTCACTCGAAGAATTTATACGGAAAATCATGGATTCGTTCAACGAATTGGCAAAAACCAAACGGATTGATTTTGAATTGCTTGTTGAGAAAGCCTTGCCGATGATATATATTGATAAGGATTGTTTGGATAAAATTATTTTCAACCTGCTTGCCAATGCTTTTAAGTTCACTCCGGAGAGAGGACGAATTACGGTTTATCTTGGAATGTCGGATGAAAAAGCCGAAATTCGGGTGGAAGATACCGGAAGCGGCATTGAAAAAGAAAAGCAAGCTTTGATTTTCGACCGTTTCTACCAGGTACCCGACAGTAAAACGAATATCCGGATGGGTACAGGCATCGGCTTACATCTGGCTAAAATGATGGTCGAACTGCACAAAGGAAGCATCCGGGTTGAAAGCGAACCCAATCAAGGAAGTACGTTTACGGTTCTGTTGCCTTTGAACAAAAAAGTGTACAGTCCGGAAAATTTCGGCATCGAAAGTGGGGAGAGTCCGGTGACGATGTTTCAACCTTCGGTAGGCGTTTTGGATCTAGAAAAGAATTTTGCCGATTCTAAAGAAGATGCAAAAAAAGACAAACGGATTCACTCCATATTAATTGTAGAAGATGATGCGACTATCCGGAATTATATCCGCACCGAATTTTCTTCAAAATATAAAATATATTCGGCAAATAATGGAAAAGAAGGTTTGAATCAAGCCCTGAAATATTTGCCGGATGTGATTATCAGCGATATTCTTATGCCTGAAATGGATGGTCTGGCGCTATGCAGGGTATTGAAAACCAATGATAAAACCAGCCACATTCCCATCATTCTGCTGACGGCCAAAACCAGCATCGAACAACGAATCGAAGGTCTGGAAACCGGTGCCGATTCCTATATTCCCAAACCGTTCAACCTCAAACACCTGGAAATCCGCATCAATAAACTGATTCAACTTCGTACGACACTCAAAGCCAGATACAGCGAAAAACAGGAAGAAATCCAGAATGAAATGAAAGTAGTATCTTCGGATGAAAAACTATTCCAGAAATTCAATGAAAAGCTGAAAGAGCAAATCGGAAATCCAGATTTAAGCGTTGCATCTATCAGTAAAGACCTGGGGTTGAGCCGTATTCACCTAAACCGGCGTTTGAAATCCATTATCAAAGAATCGCCCGGCGCCTACATCCGCAACTACCGGCTAAAACAAGCCGCTTTGCTTTTGTCGAAGAAAAAAGTGTCGATTGCAGAAGTCGCTTATGCCGTCGGCTTTTCATCCCATGCGTATTTCAGCAATTTATTCAAGGAATATTACGGTGTGTCGCCTACGGAGTATATGGAGGCGAATGTATAGTTTGAACGATTATTTATTCATGAAGTACATGGGTGAAAAAGGCGATGAAGAACAATTGACTGCTTTTTTGAACGCAGTGTTAAAAAGAACAGGTAAAAGTGAAATTTCATCGGTGAGTATTGTTGAAAACAAGGCGTTTGCGGCAGA
>JAISXN010000131.1 GCA_031270525.1 Candidatus Symbiothrix sp.
TTGGTATATGGATATTGCACTGTATAGGGCGGCGTTATTTCGGGCTGTATTTAGACCCCGTTCTTGCATGTAATCTCCGTTGCCGGATGTGTTATTTCAGCGATGAAAACAAGCGTAAAAATCTGAAAGGAGCACTCAAAGAAACGGATTTGCCGTTGCTTGCCCGTGCATTTTTCCATCGCGCCTTGAAACTGCAAATCGGGTGCGGCGCTGAGCCGTCGCTTTTCCGGCATAACCGGAAGTTGATTGAACTGGCAAAATCCCTCAGAGTACCCTATATTTCAATGACTACCAACGGCAATCTGTTTTCCGGTAATGATATGCGCGAACTGGTTGCTGCCGGTTTGGACGAAATTACTCTTTCGCTGCACGGCGTAACACGAAAAACGTACGAATATTTCATGCAGGGTGCATCGTTCGACAAGTTCCTGTCAACGATGGAATGTCTGACTGAAATAAAATCAAGTTTTCCTTCATTCAAAGTACGCCTGAATTATACCGTCAATCAAGATAATCTGATGGAATTGCAGGATTTATTCTCAACCTTGGGGCAGTATAAATTCGATATCTTGCAAATTCGTCCCATTCAGAAAATTGGCGATACGGACTACTGCAATTTTTCGTGGGACGCGATATACGATGCTTATGACCGTGTTTTGGAACGCTTGAAAATCGACTGCCGCCGGCGGGGAATTACGCTGCTGATGCCCGAAAAAAAGGATTTTCTGAAAACGGAAAACAAGGATGCAAGGATTGCCGGCGCCACCTATTTTTACGTGCGTCCGGGCTATTCCTGGAAAGACGATTTCGATTTAACCACAGAGACATACGAAACTTATTCCCACCGTAAACACCTTGGCTGGAGTTTATTGAAGTCGGCCTTTTCCAAACCGGCAAAAACCGACGAAAAACGACATTTGAATTATGAAGTTAATTAGCCCAAAATGTCCATTAGAACATACCTGATTGATGATAAGCATAAGTTATTTACAGATTTCTAATTGAAATGGAAATTTTGGGATTAATTGATGAAACGAAAATCTTTATTTTTTGCGCTCTTTTCCCTACCGATAATAAACGGCAAATACTTGTTGACAAAGTAGATTGGCGCTAACATTGCAAACATTACAATAACGCTAATCAAAAACTTTGAGAGATACGGAAATTCGGTAATAAACGTATTGATAATGCTAATATTATGAAACACGAACATTAACAGCGTTATTCCATAAGTATGGAAAGCAAGCACTATCACAGTATTTGCGCCTGTATACCTTATTACTTTGGGAAGCTCCTTTTCGCTCACCAATTTTATCAGGATAAAAAACGGGACAATCACAGCGAAACTACCGGCAAGCCGAAGCGCCGATTTAACCGTTTCATTTTCCACACAGGAATATATAAAATAGCAAGCAATGTGCAATAATAGCATAACCAAGCCGATAGAAAATCGCCGTTTGTTTTCCATAAACCGGAAAATTTCTTTTCTATATAGGGATGCAAAGCCATAAAAAGGAATATATAGACATACATTTTCAAGCATCCATGGCAGATGGGACATATCGGTCAATGAGGGCAATAATGAAATGGCGACTAAAATAATCAATGTTACTGAACGGTTTTTGAACTTTCGGAACAGGTAAAATGAAGACTGCATAGCAAAAAGACATGCAAGAAACCAAAGAGGCAAACACACGAGTTTGGGGCGACCGTAGAGGTATTCAAGCAGCGGGCTATAGAAAGGCGTCGCCTGTTCTTCGGGCGAAGACATGCTTTTCCCGATTATCAGCCAATAGACGTAAAAAATGATAAAAAAGCAGAAATACGGTATCAACAATTGCTTGCCGCGATAGCGCAGAAATTCGAAAAACGACGGATGCCGTTCAAAATTGAACAATAATCCCGAAACGAAGAAGAACGATGGAAGCCTTAATTCAGACAGCATGAGGCCAGAAAAACCTGTCAACACAGGCGGGGAGTGAAAGAATACTATCAGAAAAATTGAAGCAAATTTGGCATTATCAATCCATTGATAGCGTATTTTGGTTGACTCCATAGCATCAAAACTCCTGTCCCAAAATAAAGTGCAACTGACTACCCGAAACTTGAGCGCCCTGATATGGACTGTCGAAACCATAACCCCAGTCAATACCCATTAATCCGATCATCGGCAAAAAGATACGTGCGCCGACACCTGCCGAGCGTTTCAAATCAAACGGATTGAAAGAACCGATTTGTGTCCAAGCATTTCCGGCTTCAACAAAAGCCAAGGCATAAATTGTGGAAGTCGGCTCAAGCAGAACGGGGTAGCGTAATTCCAATGCTAAACGGGAATAAGCGTAGCCAGGGCCGTTGGAGGAAATCAAACCGTTTCCATATCCGCGCAAACCGATGGTTTCGTAGGCATACATCCCTGAATATCCGGTCATTCCGTCGCCTCCCATATAAAATGTTTCAAACGGAGTCCGTTTCTTGTTGTTGTAAGCGCCGATGAAACCGTATTCGATGCGACTCATCAATACCGGCGTACGTTTTACCGTTTCGGGATTTGCCAAAGGGATGAATATTTTGCTCTTGAATTTCCATTTGTGAAATTCAATCCATTCGTTGGCTTTCGTTTCATCAATTTCCTTTTTCGAAAATAGCGAATAAGGCGGCGTTAAGTTGACGGAAGCCGTAAATTGGGAACCTTTGCGGGTATAAAGCGGATTGTCGATAGAACTGCGCGATAAAGTCAATCCCAACGAAAGGCTGTTGGAGGTTCCATTCGAAATAACGAAATACCGCCAGTTTTTCAACATATAACGTTGATAAGAAATTTCGGCCATAAAGTTGAAAAGATAATCGGGCCAGGAAAGCCTTTTCCCGTAACCGGCCGACAAGCCGAGTATTTTCATGGATTGATTTTCGTCGTAGGCAACTCCGCCGTAATCGCTATAACCGCTATACGAACTGTAATAATACGGATTACTGTACATTTGCTGGTAATAACGGTCTTCCACTCCGGTAGTAACCATATAATATGCGCTCAAAGAGAATGAGTTGGGTCTTTTTCCGCCGAACCAGGGATCCAAAAACGAAACACTGTACGATTGATAGTAACGACCGTTGGTTTGTCCGCTCAAAGTCAATGTCTGGCCTTCGCCTTGGGGAATAATTCCCTTGTAAGTGCTCGGGTGAATCAGGTTTTTGAAAGAGAAATTCGAAAATTTGAGACTCATTCGTCCGATAACTCCCGTCGGGCCCCAACCGGCCGAAAATTCCACCTGGTCGTTGGCTTTCGGAGTCAAACCGTATTGAATATCTACTGTTCCGGTTTCGGCGTTCGGCATGGGATTAATATCCATATTTTCAGGGTCGAAATGTCCCGATTGTGCAATTTCACGCGCCGACCGCATGAGCAAATCTTTGCTGAACAACTGTCCGGGCTTGGTCAATAGTTCGCGACGGATAACATCTTCGTAAATCCGGTCGTTCCCGCTGATTGTAACCCTGTTAATGGTTGCTTGCCGGCCTTCTATCACCCTGACTTCGAGATCTACGGAATCATTTTCGACATACGTTTCCACCGGGCTCATTTGTGAGAAAATGTAACCGTTGTTGTAATAGATATTGGCAACGGCGTCTTCGTCGCTTTGTAATCTCTCGCCCAGTTTTTTCTGGTTGTAAACATCGCCGGAGTTCATATTCAATACCAATTCCAGGTAGTTGGAAGGATATTGGGTATTTCCTACCCATTTAATGTTCCGGATAAAATATTTATCACCTTCTTTTATATCAATATAGACGGAAACATGCTTGTCGTCAACCTTTACTACGCTATCGGAGGTGATTTCCGCATCGCGAAAGCCTTTTTCATTGTACTTGGCGATGATGTTCTGCAAATCATTTTGATATTCTTCCTGAACGAATTTTTTGGTAGAGAAAAGTTTCCGGATATTCAACCAGGGATCTTTCCGCAAACTGAAGCCGGAATTGGTTTTCTTCATGGCCATCCTCAGATCGAAATTGCTTATTTTTTCATTTCCGTTGATGATAATATTTCTGACTTTCGTTTTCTCGCTCTTATTGACGGTGATGTCTAAAATGGATTTTCCTTGATTGGCAACGTCATCGTATTGACGGATAGTGATTTCGGCATTACTGAAGCCTTTTTCATCGAAATAATCCTTAATTCTTTTTCGTGCGCGGTTAATCAGGTTAGGCGTTAACTGCGAACCTTTTGCCATACCGATTTTGGCTTCCAGGTCTTCTTTTTCGCTTTTCTTTACGCCGTTGTAATTGATAGTTGAAATAACCGGATTGGGCTTTAATGCGATATTGAGCCAAACGCTGTCGGTTGTCCGTTGGGTCGCATAAACCGCCGCATCGGAAAATAAACCATGTTTCCAGAAAGCTTTAACAGCCGCGGTCAATTCATCTCCCGGTACGGAAACTTTTTGTCCGACGGATAATCCGGAAATACCGATGAGTATATAATCATCATAACCGGAACCTTCCATGCCGGTAACTTTGATATCCGCTATTGCGTATTTTCTATTATTGTTCAACGAATAGGAAATATCGGGCAACTCAGAAGAAGAGGCGGACGAAATGCTATCCTGTGCCGAAAGAGAACTAATTGCAAAGGCCCAAAGGCAAAAGAGTAAAAATTTTTTATACATATTTTGAATGTGTATTCAATTATTTATTAAATTGTATTTGTTCTCCGGTTTTACCGAATCGTCTTTCCCGTTTCTGGTAATCCACGATGGCTGCATACAGGTTTTCTTCCCTGAAATCAGGCCAATAGGTATCCGTAAAATAAAGTTCGGCATAAGCCAGTTGCCAAAGCAGATAATTACTGATCCGGAATTCACCTCCTGTCCTGATTAACAAATCGGGATCAGGGATATCTTTGGTTATCAGATGATTGGATACTATTTGCTCGTCGATTTGCGCAAGGGACAAAGTTCCGTCTTTTATTTCTCCGGCGATTTTTTTTACGGCTTCCGTCAGTTCCCATCTGGAAGAATAGCTTAAAGCCAATATCAGGTTCAGACCTGTATTGTTTTTTGTTTCTTCGATGCAAGCGTCTAATTCTTTGCGAGTTAGCGGAGGCAAACGATCGACGTCGCCAATGGTGCGCAAACGCACGTTATTCGCCATCAAATCTTTTGTTTCTCTCCGGACTGCTGTAACCATTAAAGCCATCAGAGCGTCGACTTCTTCCTGCGGGCGATTCCAGTTTTCGGTAGAAAACGTATAAACCGTCAGGTATTTAATACCCAACGATCCGGCGGCTTCCACTATTTTCCGAACGGAAACTACGCCTTCCTTATGACCCATAAAACGTTCCATGCCGTTTTTCTGCGCCCATCGCCCGTTCCCATCCATGATTACGGCAATGTGAACCGGAAGTTGCTTCAAATCAATTTCTTCTTTTAATGACATTTTATTCGTTTGTACATTTTCTATCATTCGGACCGAAGTCCCATGTTACGGAAAACATCAAAGTATTACACCAATCTTTATTTTTGATTGCACTGTTGTTTTTATAGGGATTATACAAGTTAAATCCTTCTTTATCGGGAGAATCAAAACTATCTCCAGATAATTTCCGGACGATATATTCCACTCCCAAATTAATTCTGTTCTTCATTTTATACTTCACGCCCAGTCCCAATGAGAAATACAGACCCAAAAAGGTCTGTTTTCCCGGAGCCATTGTGAGACCCAATCCCGACAATAAATAGGGAGAAATCCGGCTGGTGTTCAGGTACGCGAATTTATCGCTATACGGCAGAAAGTTAAATTCCATCTGACCGCCCAATTCGTAAAAACTCCGGCTGAACTTGTATTCCGCATGATCGGGAAATACGTTTTCCGTATTTTTTGTATCTCCGGTTATTTTTCCCCACATCAAATCGGTTTTTAATGCCCAACGAAGATTGAAATTTCTCCTGAGAACCAAACCTCCTCCGGGGTTCAATCCGAGAAACAAATCCGTCTGGTTGGCGTCTCCCATATACATCGACGCTCCCGCCATTCCTCCGATTTCGTATTTGTACTCTTGTGCAACCGCTGCTGTACAAGTAAAAAGAACAAGTAATCCTACGAATAACTTGTATATATTTTGATGTTTTTTCAAAGCGGACTTCATCTGATAACAATATTTCTTTAATGAAAACGTCAAAATCGCTTCAAAATTATATCTTTAATTTTTTTTATTCTTTAAATGTCTGCTTATTAAGGCATCCTTTCCAGATTTCCGGCAAAAATTCCCCGCTTTCGCTTCTTCCGCCGAGAATATAGAAATAAGCGCCTTCCGCATCAACTACTGCCGTAGCGCCGCTGCGTTTCGTATAATCTTCCGGAAACCAACATTTTTCCTGTCTTAACGTCCAAGTTGTTCCCCAGTCTTTGGAAGAATAAACTTCCGAATTGTAGGTATCATCGGTTTGCCGGCCGTTCAATATCCAGTACTCATCATTATAATAGATAGCATTTGCTCCCCGCAAAGGCGGAAAAACATAAGCGGTACTTGTCAGCTTCGCCCAATAGTAACCGTTTTTTGTTGACCAAACGTTGTTCAAAACTTCACCGCCTGAGGAAATTCCGCCGATAACGGTAAGGTATCCCAATTTCAAGCGTTCGCTGTTGAAACTTGCAAATTCCGATACGGGAAAACCGGCAGGCACCGTATCGCCGAACGTCCATTGGTTTTCGTCGGACAGGCAGGCAAAAACCGTTTGATTGTCTTTTCTTACGGTTAAACTCAATCCTTCCTTTAATTGTGCTTGGCCTTCGCCTAATTTCAGATATCCCAAAATACTTACTACCGGATAATCAAGCGGAATTTTTGTCCAACTGTCTGCTTGCGCACTTTCGTAATAATCGCCGTCGGCAGTACAGGCAAAAAGTTTTTCTCCGTTGCTTTTGATACCTCTGACAATTGTATTGGCCGGAAGTTCCGCAAGCGGAATTTTTTCCCAGGCGACGGCGTCGGACGAACGGTAGAGTTCGATTCCATCGCCGGTTTTGACGAAAGTATAGAAATCGTTCTTGAACAAAATCGTTTGTATTTCTTCGGATTGCAGGAAATCCTGATTGGATGCGATTTGTATGTATTGTACGGAATCGGGATCAATTTGATGAATATTTAGTTTGAACGTATAAGTCTTCGATTTTCCGCCTATGGCAAAAGATTCCAACGACAAAGGCTTGGAAACGTCGATAGAATCTCCCGATTTAACCCAAGTCGAATCGCTGTCTGTAATATTCCTTAAGTAATTTCCCGATGCGGTCGTATAATTAACAATTACTTTGTATTTGATTTCCGTCTGATAAGCCATCGAATCGTGATTATAAATCAGGCTGTGATTCTGGTCAATTGAGAAAACTACATTTTTTAAGGTTGTGACGGAATCACTTGAAAGACTGAAAGATATGATTTCTGCATCTTCCGTAACCGGAATTTCGTCGTATTCATTATCTCCCAGACAAGAAGTCAATAAACTTATAATCAGCAAGAGCGATGAAATAATTAATAATCCGTTTTTTGATGACATACGTGTAAAATTATATTTTGAGTGCAAAAGTAGAAACATTTTTGAGTTAAATTGCTAACTTGTTTAATATTTATGTTTTTTTAGGCTTCTTATAAAGAAAAATCGTTGATTTTTCACATTTTTGAACATTTTGCAGGATTCCGTTTGAAAGAATCGGCGCTCGTACCCCTTCGTCCAGAAAAACATCTGCGATTTCTATTTGCGTTTCGTCCCATAAGTCTTCCTCCAAAAAAGAATGTAACAATTTGGAACCGCCTTCTACAATTAGCGATTGTATGTTCTTTTCATACAACTCATTCAGTTGGTTTCGGAGGGTTTTCGAACTGTCGGCGATAATCCTTTCCGGGTCATTTCCCCTCCAGAAACGAACGTTTAAAGCAGGTTTATCCAATAGTTTAGTTCTTTTTCCTATCATAATGGCGGCTTCCTCCGCCCGGAGTTTATGGACGAGCATTTGAGTGAAAGAATTGGAAAATTTAACCGGCTTTTGTCCGTCGTTCTCTTCACGGAATTTGTCCATGAAACCGTCGGCCGATTGCGCCCATTTAAGTATAATGTAAGGACGATGTTGTTCGGTGAACGTTAAATAGTTTCTATTTAATGTTTTACATTCTTCTTCCAGGATACCGCAAACGACTTCGGTTCCGGCTTCTTTGAGTTTTTTTACGCCTTTTCCCGAAACTTCAGGAAAAGGGTCAATTTGTCCGATTATAACTCTCGGAATTTGTTTGCGGATAATTAATTCCGAACAAGGAGGGGTTTTTCCGTAATGAGAACATGGCTCAAGATTGACATAAAGGGTCGATTCTTTCAGGAGTTGCTCCTCTTTTACGGAAGCGATGGCATTTACTTCGGCATGAGGTCCTCCGTACTTCCGGTGAAATCCTTCTCCGATTATTTTGTCATTGTGTACGATAACTGCGCCTACCATCGGATTCGGAGCGGTAAATCCCCGTCCGTATGCGGCCAATTGCAGGCATCGGTACATATATTTTTCTTCAATATACATTTTTTTCGTAATTTTGCCGTTATGCAAGCTATATTTTCATTCATCAAAGAGCAATTGCAGGATTATTATACGGAATCCGAAATCAAATCGTTTTACTATTTGATGATGGAATCAGGTTGCCGTTTGGATAAACAATCCGTTTTGCTCGGCAAAGATACGCAAATATCTCCGGATGAAAAACGGTTGATTGAAAAGATGGTTGAAGATTTGAAAAAATTTCGTCCGGTACAATATATTTTAGGTGAAACGGAGTTTTACGGACTGAAATTTAAGGTCAACGAGCATGTTTTGATTCCCCGACCGGAAACGGAGGAATTGGTTGAGCAAATATTGAGTGAATTCACCGTTCACCGTTCACCGCTCACGATATTAGATATTGGGACAGGATCGGGTTGTATTGCTGTGGCTCTGGCTAAGTTTTTTCCTGATACAGAGGTGTATGCCTTGGATATTTCGGAAAAGGCATTGGAAGTTGCGGCGGAAAATGCACGGAGTAACAGGGTGAATGTTCAATTTGTCCGGCATGATATTTTTGAAGATTTACCGGGAAATTTGCCGGAACAGTGGGATATTATTGTCAGTAACCCGCCTTATATAACACCGGCGGAAAAAAAAATGATGTCGAAAAATGTGTTGGATTACGAGCCGCAGCAGGCGCTTTTTGTTCCTCAGGAAAAGCCTTTGCTTTTTTATGAACGGATTGCCGATATTGCCCGGAATTGCTTGAAGGAGAATGGAAAGCTTTATTTTGAGACGAGTGCGTTTCATGGGAAAGCTACGGCGGAGATGTTGAAAGAGAAAGGGTTTGGAGATGTTCAGCTTTTTCGGGATATTTCAGGAAAAGACAGGATTTTGGTTGCTTCTTAAGTTTTTATTTATGATAAGTTTTGAACAAGCGTTAAACAGATTGGCCAATTATTGCAGTCGTGCGGAGAGGTGCGTTTCCGATGTTCGCCAAAAGTTGGAGGCCTGGGAAATAGCGAAAGGAGATCAGGATAAGATTATCCGTCGGCTTCAACAGGAGAAATTTTTGGATGAGAGCCGGTATTGCCGTGCTTTTGTCAACGATAAATCGAAGTACGCTCGTTGGGGAGCTTACAAAATCAAATATGCACTGAAGAAAAAACAAATTCCTGATGAGTTGATTCGGGAGTCCGTGGAGAATCTTGACCCGGCGGAAAACAGGGAACAACTTCGCCGGTTAATAGAACAAAAACGGGAATTGATAAAGGGTAAAAATGAATTGGAGGTCCGGCAGAAATTGATTCGGTTTGCGGTGGGACGGGGGTTTGTTTTGGAGGAGGTGGAGAGTGTGTTATTTAAGCATGAAAGTATATGAATCTAAAAAAAACAATACAAGCTTTCGTATCCCTGTTTTACCCCAAACTTTGCGTAATCTGTGGAAACCCTTTGGTTGCCGATGAAAACCATTTTTGTCTCGAATGTTTCCTGAAATTACCAAAGACCAATTATCATTTGAATCCCGATAATCAGGCGACCGACCGTTTTGCCGGAAAAATTCCTTTGGTGAAAGGCGCTTCGTATCTGTATTATAATAAAGGTGGAACAGGCCAAAAACTAATCGCCGAAATCAAATACAAAGATAACAGGCATCTGGGCGAATGGATGGGCGCTTTATTGGCAAAAGAATGGCTTTCAAGCGGTTTCTTTCGCGATATTGATTGTTTGATTCCTGTTCCGCTTCACCCTTCGAAGGAGCGTAAACGTGGATTTAACCAGGCGGAAATGATTGCTTTGGGGATTGCCCATGTCACAGGTATTCAGGTAAATACGAAAAATGTTTTCCGAAAAAAAGCCAATACAACCCAAACGAAAAAGGGTCTTTTCGAACGATGGAAAAATACAAAGGACCTGTTCGAGGTAAAAGACCTCGATTTTTTCAAAAACAAACACATTCTGATAGTAGATGACGTTTTGACAACCGGTTCGACCCTGGAATCTGTCGCTCAAAGTATTTTAAAAGCGAAAGAAGTGAAAATAAGCCTCTTATGCCTTGCGATTGCATAATTTTTTAAAATTACACATTTATTTTGCAGAATTTTCATTTCGATTGATTACTTTTGTAACGAAAACCAGTTATAACATAAATTTCAATGAAAACGTTAGAACAAATTCTTGCTAATAAACTACTTAAAATTAAAGCAGTTAAACTTCAACCGGCTAATCCTTTCACGTGGGCTTCCGGTTGGAAATCACCGATTTATTGCGACAACAGGAAAACCTTGTCTTATCCGTCGTTGCGTAATTTTATTAAATTGGAATTAGCTCGTACCATTATTGAGAAGTATGGAAATGTAAATACTGTTGCCGGAGTTGCCACAGGCGCTATCGCTCAAGGTGCCATGGTTGCCGAAGAATTAAATCTGCCATTTGTTTATATCCGCGCTACGCCGAAAGATCATGGTTTGGAAAACCTGATTGAAGGAGATTTGAAACCGGGGTCTAAAGTGGTCGTTATTGAAGATTTGATTTCTACCGGCGGGAGCAGTCTGAAAGCGGTTGAAGCCGTCAGGAATGCAGGTTGCGACGTGATAGGCATGATCGCAATTTTTACTTATGGATTTCCTGTCGCCGACGAAAAGTTCAAGGAAGCGAAGGTAAAATATACCGCCTTGTGTAATTACGATGCGATTTTGGATGAGGCTTTGAAAACGGATTATGTGGATGAATCCGAAATCAAAACGCTGCAGGAATGGAGAAAAAACCCGGTTAATTGGAATCCTAAATAAATTTTCCGGCATGACTGAATATACAAGCGAAATCAAGCAGCTTCCTTATAGTGAGACGACTATTTTTGAAGTTCTTTCCGATTTGAATAATCTTGAAAAAGTAAAAGATCAGATTCCGCAGGATAAAATACAGGATTTTTCGTTCGATCACGATTCCTGTACTTTCAATATAAGTCCCGTGGGCAAGGTGCGTTTTTCCATTGTGGAACGCGAACCGAACAAAACAATCAAGTTCATGGCCGACCAATCGCCGGTGGACGTTTACTTGTGGATACAACTCAAAGAAGTGAATCCGCAGGATACGCGGATGAAATTGACCGTCAGAGCCAATTTGAATCCGTTTCTGAAGCCGATGTTATCCGGTCCGCTTCAAAAAGGTTTGGATAAAATCGCCGACGTTTTAGCCGCTGTGCCGTATGAAACTCTGGGAGAAAAACATAAAGATTGACAAAGAAATAGAAAAATTTACGGTCGGAAAAGACCGTGAAATGGATTTGTATCTGGCCAAAGCCGACGTTTTAGGCTCTATGGCGCATATTGTCATGCTCGAAAGTATCGGATTATTGACCCCGGATGAACTCCGGGAACTTTTATCCGAACTCCGGAATATTTACGTAACCATTTTAGCCGGAAAATTTGTAATTGAAGAAGGCGTTGAAGATGTTCATTCGCAAGTCGAATTGTTGTTGACGCGCAAGTTGGGCGATACCGGTAAAAAAATCCATAGCGGTCGTTCGCGCAACGACCAGGTCTTGTTGGATTTGAAACTTTTTACCCGCGACGCTATTCGGGATTTGGTCGGAAAAATTTCGGAATTAATAGATATCTTATTGGCTCAGAGTGAAAAATACAAAGATGTTTTTCTGCCGGGTTATACACATTTGCAAATCGCCATGCCTTCGTCGTTCGGACTTTGGTTCGGCGCTTATGCCGAAAGTTTGACCGATGATTTACAGTTGTTGTTGGCGGCTTACAAAATCTGTAACCGCAATCCTTTGGGTTCGGCCGCCGGATATGGATCTTCGTTTCCCTTGAACCGTCAGATGACTACCGATTTATTGGGATTTGATACGATGAATTATAATGTCGTTTATGCCCAGATGGGGCGGGGAAAATTGGAACGCACGGTTGGTTTTGCTTTAGCGGGAATTGCGGCGAGTCTTTCGAAACTGGCTTTCGACGCTTGTCTATACAGCAGTCAGAATTTCGGTTTTATTCGTTTGCCTGATGAATTTACGACCGGTTCAAGCATCATGCCCCACAAAAAAAATCCTGATGTTTTTGAATTAACGCGGGCAAAATGCAATTTGATTCAAAGCATCCCTCAACAAATTACTTTGATTATCAACAATCTACCTTCGGGTTACTTTCGTGATTTGCAGGTTACCAAAGAAATCTTCCTGCCGGCTTTCGGCGAATTGGCCGACTGTATCCGCATGACCGGTTTGATGATGCAATCGGTAAAAGTCAATGAAAACATTTCGGAAGATAAAAAATATGATTTGCTGTTCAGCGTTGAAAAAGTAAACGAATTGGTATTGAAAGGGACGCCTTTCAGGGACGCCTACAAACAGGTAGGATTGGAAATCGAATCCGGTCGGTTTACGGCGGATAAAAATGTGCATCATACACACGAAGGAAGCATTGGCAATCTCTGTAATGACAAAATTGCAGCATTAAAAAACGAGATAGTCGGCGCATTTGATTTTGAAAAAATCAACAGGGCTGAGGAACAATTGGTGAAAATATGAGAAGAATTATCATCGCCACAGTATTTATTTCCGTTGCTTTTTCCTGCAAAGAAGATATTTATTCGACGATTCCAAACTCTCCGGTCAGTTACACATTAAATTTGAATTTATATCCTGTCGATAATCAGTTAAATGCAGGAATAGGGGCGTATTTGTGTATTACCCAAAGGCGATTTGAAACAGATCGGTTAGGGTTCGGTGGATTATTGATTGTCAGTGGAATAGGAGAAGACGTAGTCAATATTTATGTTTATGATTTGGCTTGTCCCAATGAAGCCGGCAGGGACATTCTGGTAGTTCCCGATAATATAAGTAAAACAGGGATTCCTACCGCAATTACGGCTAAGTGTCCGAAGTGCGGAGCTGTTTATAATATCGTTGACGGATACAAACACGGAAACGAATATTATGGATATGGAATACCACAGTCCGGCTCGAAGTACTATTTACGGGCTTACCGGGTGATGAAGACTGTGAATAGTGGGGAATTTGTGGTGATGAATTAACATTCCCAATCTGCCACACCGTCAATTTCTCTCAATCCATTCTAAAACAGCGGATTTCATCAATTCATGATAGGGAAAGGATGTCTTATATCCCCAGCCGTGTTCTCCGATCGGAAATATGTGGAGCGATGCACGGACGTGGTTGCTTCGTAAAGCATTGTAAAATAATAAGGCATTATCAACCGGAACAGTTTTATCATCATCCGAATGTAACAGCAAGGTGGGAGGAGTGTCGCGTGTAACTTGTTCTTCATTAGAAAAATAAGTAATTAATGCTGGGGTTTGTTCTTTTCCAAGTAAGTTGTTTACGCTTCCTTGATGCGTATATCCGGGATCGAAAGTGATGACCGGATAAAACAAAATGCCGAAATCGGGACGAGTAACCGAATCAAAATGCGTCAGCAGCGTTGAAGCCAAATGTCCGCCGGCCGAAAATCCCATCACTCCGGTTTCATGCGGATTAATTCCCCAGCTTGCAGCGTTTTCCCGAATCATTCGCATGGCTTGTTTTGCATCTTCCAAGGGCAAAGTGTGATGGTGGTTCGGCATCCGGTATTTGAGAACAACACCTGTTATTCCGTTTTTCGAAAGCCATTCGGCAAAATCGCTTCCTTCGTGTTTGATTGCAAGCCTGGCATAACCTCCTCCCGGACAAATCAATACGGATTTACCGGTATTTTTTTCCTTATCGGCCGGATATACTGTAATATCCGGAATGGATACATTAGAGATACGGTCGTTTTCCGTTTTTTCCGGCTCGGTGATTCCATTTTCCTGTAATTTATCGTTCGGCCAAAGTTTCATTTTAAACTCATTGGTCTGTGCAGCAACGAAAGAACTCATAAACATCAAACTCATTACAACAGTAATTGTTTTCATCTTTTTTATTGTTTTTTAATTTCAATTATTCCAAATAGAGATAATCATAATGTATCACCGGTTTATTTCCTTTCCGTCCGATTAATTCCTTTGTTTTCTCACTACTATAACTTGCTTTCCCAACGCCGATTATCCGTTCTTTATCATCTATGATACGAACAATGTCGTCTTTTTCAAAAGCGCCTTTTACCGAAATGATACCTACCGGCAGAAGAGAAACCGCTTTTTCGCCTGTCAATGCTTTTGCCGCATTGGTATTGATATGAATTTCTCCTTTCGCAAAACTGTCCGAGTGAGCAATCCATTTTTTAATTCCCGAAGAGGCTTTGACGGAAGGAATAAAGCGTGAATAAACCACGTCAGGGTCTTTTCGCAAAATGCGGGAAAGAATATTTTCGGTTTTTCCGTTGGCAATAATCACTTCGACGCCTTCCCCGGCGACTTTGCGGGCAATCCTGTATTTAGTCGCCATACCGCCCCGGCCGAAAGTCGATTTGGAGGTCTGGATACAAGCTGTGAGGTCGCTTTCCTGGTCAATCTCACGAATGACTTCCGAATCCTGGTCTGTCGGCAAACCGGTATAAATTCCGTCGATGTTGCTCAGGATAATCAAGGCTTCGGCGTCCATCATAGCAGCTATCATTCCCGAAAGTTCGTCGTTGTCGGTAAACATCAATTCCGTTACGGAAATCGTATCATTCTCATTCATAATGGGAATGACTTTGTTTTCCAACATAACGCCTATACAGTTTTTCTGATTGAGATAGTGACTTCGGGTACCTAAACTTTCTTTCGTGGTAAGCACTTGACCGCAGGTAATCCCGTGTTCGCGAAAAAAATCGTAATAACGATTAATCAGTTTGGCCTGTCCTACTGCCGAGTACAATTGCCGTGCGGAAACGTCGTCCAATTTACCTTTTACTTTGATTTCATTGCGTCCCGAGGCCACCGCGCCCGATGATATCAGGATAATTTCCAATCCTTCCCTGTGTAAGTCTGCTATCTGATCGACTAATGCCGACATTCGCGTTACATCCAGCGAGCCATCGTCCCGGCTTAACACATTGCTACCCACTTTTATAGCTATTCGTTTCATTTTGTGTATTTATTTTTGCAACTGCCTCTGTCGGCAAAGATAGAATAAAAATTTGACAAATAAAGTGAATTTTTATCAAAATTATTTGTTTCATTCAACTATTATTTCTACATTTGCATATAAATAAAGCCGCATATTGTCGATTGGAAAACTCATCAAACAATTAAACAATTCCGAGACAATTTTTGCCGGGAATGGCGGGCCGCATCTTTCGAGACTGCTTTTGAGCACAGCGGATTACAAATACGGCAAAAAACTCAAATCATGTTATACGGAGTTTTGTTTACATCCACAGTGCGGCTTTTTTTGTTTCTAAACGATAAACATTTTTACTTCGTGAAACGGTTTCTTTTTTTCGGTCTATTCCTGTTTTTCTCCTTTCTTATACAATCGAAGACATACAATGACTTGCAGGTCAGTCTGTTGACGGTCATTCCCCGTTCAAAAGCCGTCTATACGATTTACGGACACACGGCTTTGCGTTTCTATTCTCCTTCCCGTTCTATCGACGCCGTCCTGAATTGGGGGACTTTCGATTCGGACAAGCCGAATTTTATGTATCATTTCCTTTTGGGCGAAACGGATTATTTCCTGAGCGCGGCGCCCGCCCAACATTTTATAGATACTTACGAAGCCGGTAATTCTACCGTTGTCGAACAGGTTATCAATATTCCCGACAGCCTGAAAACATCCTTGCTGCAAATGATGGAAACCTGTCTGCAGCCTGAAAATATCGAATACCGTTACAATATTTTTTTCGATAACTGTACGACGCGCCCCCGTGATATTATCGAAAAAGTTTGCGGAGGAACATTGATTTATCCGAATCAGGACGAACCGGTTACGATAAGAAAATTAGTGCATGGCTGCACGCAGCATTATCCCTGGATGGAATTTGGGATTGATTTGGCAATCGGGAATGGAGCCGATTCGTTGATTTCCCGGCGTACCGAGATGTTCTTGCCCGAAAGATTGATGAATCTTTTAGGCCGGTCGGTTGTCAAAACGCCCGACGGGACGGAATATCCGGTTGTCCTTTCCGAAAAAACCATTTTGCAGTCGGGCGACGGTAAGGCAAAAGATGGGTCTTTGTTCACAAAACCCATCTTTGTAAATATTTTTGTATTCTTTTTGATTGCTGCCGGCTTAAGCCGGCGGCAAAAGGGGAATTTTCGATGGCCTTTCGCTGCCTTGTTTTTGGTTGCAGGTCTTGGCGGATGCATTATTGCCGGCCTTGTCTTTTTGTCGGAACATCCCTGTACTTCGCCCAATTGGAATCTGGTTTGGTTACATCCGTTGCATCTGATTGGTTTTGCGGGATTCCTGTTTAAGAAATTTTATGCCTTGTTTCGTTGGTATCATGCTGTAAATTTTGTACTTTTGTCAGGTTTTTTGTTAGGATGGTATTGGATTCCTCAAGTATTAAACACAGCTTTTATCCCGCTTATCGGTTGTTTGTGGCTTGTTTCGGGATATCAATACTTGTTTTTGAAAAGAAAAAATGCTGAAAATAAAAAATAAATTACAATGGTTCACTTCCTTGCTCGCTGTTCTGACGGTGACAGGAGTTCGTGCGCAACAAACTACCGAAGTTCCCAAATTAGTAATCAGTATTGTAGTTGACCAATTACGAGGCGATTACCTGCAATATTTTAGTCCCACTTTCGGTGAAAAAGGTTTCAATCGTCTGGTAAACGAAGGATTGGTTTATCACCGGGTAAATTTTGGTTTTCCGAATATTGGGCAAGCATCTTCTATTGCAACCATTTACACCGGAACGTATCCTTATTTTCACGGAATTGTTGCCGACAAAAAAATGGATTTCGAATCTCTCCGTGAAGTTTCTATTCTTTTTGACGATACTTATCTCGGCAATTATACTACCGACCGTTTTTCGCCTTTGGCTCTGCTGTGTTCCACGATAACGGACGAATTGAAAGTTGAAACGAACGGAATATCAGATGTTTATTCAATTGCGCCCGATGCCGGAGAAGCTATTTTATCGGCAGGCAGGTATGGCGATGCGGCTTTTTGGCTGGACGATTACAATGGGAATTGGGCGACAACGACTTATTACAAAAACATTCCCTGGTATGTGGATCGCTACAATACGATGTATGCGCCTGCCAATAACCCGGATCGAGTTTGGACGCCGGCTTTGGTTTCTTACGACGGTTTCCCTTATTCCAAAGATATCTTATCTTTCAGATACACAATTTCTAAGAACGATAACGATAAATTCTTGAAATTCAAGCAGACCCCTTTTATTAACACGGAAATTACCAAATTAGCATCCGTTTTCTTCGACTATGCCGATTTCGGAAAACGGGGCTATCCCGATTTTCTGTCAATTACATATTACGCAGGAGATTATAAATCAAATAATTCCGCAGAATTTGGTTGGGAAATTCAGGACACCTATTATCGTTTGGATAAGGAAATTGAAAACCTGTTGGATTTAGCGGATAAAAAAGTAGGACTTAAAAACGTCCTGGTCGTGCTGACTTCCACCGGTTATTACGATTATAAAGTTCAAGACTCGGAAAAATATAAATCCGCCGGAGAATTTTATCCGAATCGCTGCACAGCCTTGCTAAACATGTATCTGATGGCCGTTTACGGTTCGGGCGATTGGGTAAAAGGCTATTACAACGAACAAATCTACCTGAACAAAAAGTTGGTAGAAGACCGGAATGTCGATTGGAACGAAATACTGCGGAAATCGGCTGATTTTATATCCCAATTTAGCGGAGTTCAAGATGTTACAACTGCCGGACAATGGTTTGTCGACGATGCCGGAAGAGCAAGCGCTTTCCGCCGGGGTATGCACAAAAAAATCAGTGGCGATTTGTACCTCGAATTACAGCCGGGTTGGGCGGTAATTCATGAAAAACAAACCGAAAAACCGGAATACAGGCAAAACAATTCTGTCCTTTCTCCGTTATTTATCTGGGGTGTAAATATCAAAAAACAAGATATTTACAGGGAAATTAAGGCGACGGAAATAGCGCCTACGCTGGCATTCATCATGCGGATTCGTCCGCCAAATGCTTGCAGGGAAGCGCCTTTGGAAGAATTTGTGCGGTAAATTAAAATTCATTAATTAAAAATAACATTATGAACTTCAACGATATTTTATCTATATTATTTGGGAATAAGGCTCAACGCGACTTAAAAGAAATCTCTCCATACGTGGAAAAGATTAAAGCCGTTTATCCCAGCATCGAAGCGCTGTCAAATGACGAATTACGCGCTCGGACAGAATCAGTTAAACAAAAAATTGAAGACGTTGTAAAAACAGAAAAAAACAATATTGCCGAATTAAAAGCCAAAATTGAAACGCTCGAATTAGAAGAACGTGAGACCGTTTGGGCGGAAATTGATAAGATTGAAAAGGAGATTTTAGTTCTGCAGGAAAAAGTTTTAGACGAAGTGATGCCCGAAGTCTTTGCCATTGTCAAAGATACGGCACGACGTTTCAAAGAAAACGAGCAAACGGTTGTCGCTGCCAATGATTTTGACCGTCAATTGGCTGTTACTCATGATTTTGTGAGTATAGACGGCGATAAAGCGATTTATTACAATCATTGGAAAGCCGGCGGAAACGAAATCGTTTGGGACATGGTGCATTACGACGTACAATTGTTTGGCGGCGTGGTTTTGCATAACTTCAGTTCCAAGAAATACGAAAAGGATACGGAAGACCCCAAACTCAGTAAAAGAGTGCGCGGATACATTGCGGAAATGGCCACCGGCGAAGGGAAAACGCTGGTAGCAACCTTGCCGATATTTCTGAATGCACTGACTCACAACGGCGTTCACCTCGTTACGGTCAATGATTATTTGTCGAAACGTGACTCGGAATGGATGGGTCCCCTGTATATGTTCCACGGTTTGTCGGTAGATTGTATCGACAAACACCAACCAAACTCCGACGCTCGCCGCAAAGCTTACGAAGCAGATATTACTTTCGGAACAAACAACGAATTTGGATTCGACTATCTGCGCGATAATATGGCGATTAGCCCCAAAGATTTGGTACAGCGGAAACACAATTACGCGATTGTGGACGAGGTGGACTCGGTATTGATAGACGACGCACGTACGCCTTTGATTATTTCCGGTCCGGTTCCGAAAGGTGAAGACCAGTTATACGAAGAATATCGCAGTCGTGTAGAAAATTTGTTTTCCGTACAAAAAAGTATGACAAGCAAGCTGTTGGCCGATGCCAAACAAAAATTAAATTCTTCGAACCAAAAGGAAACTGAAGAAGGAAATGTATTGCTTTACCGCTCTTTTAAAGGAATGCCGAAGAACAAGGCTTTGATTAAATTCCTGAGTGAACCGGGAGTGAAAGCCGGAATGTTGAAAACCGAAGAGTTTTACATGCAGCAACAAAACCGGGAAATGCACATCATTACCGATCCGCTGTATTTTGTCATTGACGAAAAAAACAACACCATCGAATTGACGGACAAAGGGATAGACCTCTTGACCGGAAATTCCGACGACCCGCAATTTTTCGTATTGCCCGATATTGGCGTTCAGATGGCGCAAATCGAACAGGAAGGCGGTACGGACGAAGAGAAGCAAACAAAAAAGGATGAATTGTTGCAGAATTATGCCGTCAAATCGGAACGGGTACACACTATCAACCAGTTACTGAAAGCTTATTGCTTGTTTGAAAGGGACGACGAATATGTAGTTATTGACAATAAAGTGAAAATCGTTGACGAGCAGACTGGCCGCATCATGGAAGGCCGCCGTTATTCCGACGGTCTGCATCAGGCGATTGAAGCCAAGGAACGTGTTCAGGTAGAAGCTGCTACGCAAACTTTTGCGACAATTACTTTGCAGAATTATTTCCGTATGTACCACAAACTCGCGGGTATGACCGGTACGGCCGAAACGGAAGCCGGCGAATTTTGGGATATTTACAAGCTGGACGTTGTGGTGATTCCAACCAATCGTTCGGTGATTCGCGACGACAAGAACGACCGGATTTACAAAACGGCACGGGAAAAATATGCCGCTGTTATAGAAGAAATTGTGAAAATGCGGGACGAAGGCCGTCCGGTGCTGGTCGGTACGACTTCGGTAGAAATCTCGGAATTGTTGAGCCGGATGCTCGCCATGCGGAAAATAGCCCACAACGTGCTGAATGCCAAACTGCATCAGAAAGAAGCAGAAATCGTTGCTCAAGCCGGTCAGACAGGGACCGTTACGATTGCTACCAACATGGCCGGTCGCGGTACGGACATTAAGCTTTCTGCGGCGGTGAAAGAAGCCGGAGGGTTGGCGATTGTCGGCACCGCGCGTCATGATTCCCGCCGTGTGGACAGGCAGTTGCGAGGCCGTTCCGGTCGTCAGGGCGATCCCGGTTCGTCGGTGTTCTTTATCTCGTTGGAAGACGATTTGATGCGCCTGTTTGCGACCGAACGCATTGCCGGAATGATGGACAGGATGGGCTTCAAAGAAGGCGAAGTTTTGGAACACAACTGGTTAAACAAAACGGTAGAACGCGCCCAGAAAAAAGTCGAAGAAAACAACTTCGGTATTCGTAAACGTTTGCTGGAATACGATGATGTGATGAATTCGCAGCGCGAAGTCGTTTATACCCGCCGTCGCCACGCTTTGATGGGTGAACGCATCGGTCTTGACGTTCTGAATGTGATTTACGACACTTCTGCTGCTATTTGCGAGCAATATCTTGAAGCCGGTGATTACGAAGGGCTTAAAATGGAATTGTTTAAAGTTTTGGCTATTGAAGTTCCATTTTCGGAAGAAGAATTTAAACGAATGAAACCGGAAACGATAGCTGATAAAGTGTTCGATATTGCACTCGAAAGTTTCAAACGGAAAACAGAGAGGATGACGCAAGTAGCTTATCCGGTTATCAAACAGGTTTACGAAGAACAGGGAAGTCGGTATGAAAATATTGTGGTTCCGGTGACGGACGGCAAACGGGTTTACAACATTCAGTGTAATCTCAAAGATGCTTACGAAACCGTCGGCAAGGACATTATCAAGTCGTTTGAAAAGTCCATTATGCTTCATTCTATCGACGAATCCTGGAAAGAACATCTGCGCGAAATGGACGATTTACGCCAATCGGTACAAAACGCCAGTTACGAAAATAAAGACCCCTTGTTGATATACAAGCTGGAATCTTATGATTTGTTCCGGAGAATGGTCGACGAAATGAACCGCAAATCGGTTTCAGTCCTGATGCGCGGACAAATCCCTGTGCGCGAACCGGAACAGGTGCGCCAAGCGGCTCCCGAACGTAAAACGGATTACAGCAAATATCGCACTCAAAAGGACGATATCGAAGAAAGCCGCCGGCGACAGAGGGACGTTGCTTCCCGCGATACCCGCGAACAACAAATTACTGCGCCGATACGCACCGAAAAAACAGTGGGAAGGAATGATCCTTGTCCTTGCGGCAGCGGGAAGAAGTATAAGAACTGTTGCGGGAGGTGAGAATTTTTCAAGCAATCCGCACCTTCACAATTGCTTTCTTCACCGAAGCATTATCCTTGACTTTCACGGCAGGACGGTGAGCGTCGTCAGGAAAGAAAATAAAAAACAGGGAGGTATCGGCCAAATAATACCGCATATCGCCCGGTTCCATGAAATAAACATCTTTTTCCTCACTGTAAGGCGTCGGATTTCGGGTGTCGGACAGAGGCGTTAAGCCCATAAGTTCTTCGCCTGAAATCATAAATTGGATATCTGCATATTTGATATGACCTTCGCATGGGATGTCTTCTGCGTTTTTTGTAATGTATTCGTTGATATTCACAAACAGATTTTCGCCGTCTATTACGTGTTTTCCTGCGGCTAAATGAGGAAATTCCGGACTCGCTAAAAAGCGGAAAGCTTTCCGCCAAAGTTCGGGATTAGCTGCATATTGACGAATAAATTCTTCTTTATTAACAGTTTCGTCCGGTTGCGCCTGCAAACCTTCTTTCCAATCGCCTTTTGCGTACCACGCCAAATCGTAGTTATTTACTTTATTGCTCATGATTTTATCTTTGATTTTGTTGGATAGAGTGCAAAGTTACTAAAATTTTGTTTTGCCGGAAAAGAAAAGAGTTGTATATTTGCCGCATAATAAATTTATTTTATGTCGAAACAACGTTTTCATGTAAATACGCGCTTATGATAACTCGCAGGAACTTTTTAAAAGCAGGAAGTTTGGGATTGGCTTCCATAGCTTTAAGCAGTAAAGAACCGGTTTTTGCCGGAACGGCTTCCTTATCCAAACAACCCGGATATGTTTCCAAACGTCCCGAACTTTCCAAACGGAATTTTACCTCGAAAGCCGTCGAAGAAACAATCACTCAGGTAAAAAAACAGCTCAAAGACCCGAAACTGGCATGGATGTTC